>JAEESA010000027.1 GCA_016286115.1 Lachnospiraceae bacterium | reverse complement strand
TATACAAGTTATTCACTCAAAAATCCCTTATAGTACCTTACTGTCATCTGCGATTCGATCTGTTTCATCGTCTCAATGACAACACCCACTACGATGATCAGCGACGTTCCACCGAAGGAGACGGAAGCACCGAACACACCGTTGAAGAAGATGGGAAGGAACGTGACAAACGCAAGTCCTACCGCACCGATAAAGACGATGTAATGCAGTATCCTCGTCAGATAATCACTGGTGGGCTTCCCGGGTCGGATCCCGGGGATAAATCCGCCGGCCTTCTTCATATTATCCGCGATCTCCAATGGATTAAAGGTGATCGACGTGTAGAAGTAAGCAAATGCTATGATCAATGCAATGTAAATGATCAGACCGACTGAATAACTCATGTTCGCCGGATTGCACCAGTTGGACTGGCTCAGCATCTTGAAGAACCAGTTGTCCTCGCCCTTTCCGATGAGCTGCGCAATGATCACAGGGAACTGCATCAAGCTCTGGGCGAAGATGACGGGGATAACGCCACCGGTGTTCACCTTCAGGGGGATGTGGGTGGACTGTCCGCCAACCTGCCGGCGCCCCTGTATCTTTCGGCTGTACTGCACGGGAATGCGGCGTTCCGCATCCTGCAGGATCACAACCAGCACCACGACTGCGATAATGATCGCCGCGATGATGGCAATTGCCAGTACCATTTTCGCCACGGTCTTTCCGGCAACAAACTGCTCATACAGCGAAGCCAGATCGTCGGGCATACGGGAAATGATATTGATCACAAGAACAATGGAAATACCGTTCCCTACACCCTTTTCCGTGATCCGTTCACCGATCCACATCAGAACCGCGGAGCCGGCGATCAGAGATACGATAACCATCAGAACGGTCAGGAAATTGTTCTGGGTGAGATACCCTGATCTCCAGAAACCGATACCCATGGCAACTGCTTCGAGAGTCGCAAGGCCAACCGTCAGATAACGGGTGATCTCAACAATCTTCTTCCGGCCTTCTTCTCCGTCTCTCTGCATCTCTTCCAGCTTCGGAATAGCGATCGTCAGCAGCTGCATGATGATGGATGCGTTAATGTACGGCGTGATGTTCAAAGCAAAGACGGACATGTTAAGGAACGAACCGCCGGTGATCGCGTCAAAGAAACTGAATGCATCACCGCTCTTGCTCTGATACCACTGTTGGAATACCTCCCGGTTGATGCCGGGGATCGGAAGTTCCGACCCGATCCGGATCACGACCAGCATAAGCAGGGTGAATAACAGCCGCTTCCTGATGTCCGGGATCTTAAAAGCATTTCGAACTGTTTTAAACATTATACCACCTCGGCTGTTCCGCCCTTTGCCTCAATTTTTTCTTTGGCAAGCGCGCTGAAACCATTCGCCTGCACCGTAAGCTTCTTTGTCAGTTCACCGTTTCCGAGGATCTTTACGCCGTCTCTCGGATTCTTGATCACGCCCTTTTCGATCAGGGACTCTACGGATACGGTTTCTCCGTCTTCAAATTTCTCCAGAGCGCTGACATTGATCGCAACGATATCCTTTGTGTTGCGGTTCTTAAAACCTCTCTTCGGCAGACGACGGTACAAAGGCATCTGACCACCTTCAAAGCCGATCCTGGGTGCCCCGGATCTGGCCTTCTGGCCCTTATGTCCCTTACCGGCAGTCTTTCCGTTTCCGGAACCGTGGCCTCTGCCGCGGCGGAAATTATCGTTGTGTTTTGAACCTTCCGCAGGTTTTAAATTCGATAAATCCATCAAAGGCTCCCTCCTCTTATACTTCTTCCACTTTCAGATACGGCGCTACCAGGCGGATCTGTCCTCTGGACGCGTCATTATCCGGGATCTCCACGGTCTTGCCGATCTTACGCAGGCCCATGGACTCAATGATCTTCTTGTTTTTCGGTACAGCGCCGATGGTGGAACGAACCAGCGTGACCTTGAGTTTCTTGTCCGCCATTACTGCAGCACCTCCTCAACACTCTTGTTTCTTGCCTTGGCCACTTCCTCGGGCGACTTCAACAGCTTGAGCGCTTCGATCGTGGCAAGCACGACGTTCTGCTTGTTGTTGGAGCCAAGCGATTTGGTACGGATGTTCTTGATCCCGGCAAGCTCGCAAACGTTACGCGCGGGGCCGCCGGCGATCACGCCGGTACCTTCGGGAGCCGTCTTCAAAAGAACCGTTGCGCCCGTATGCTTTCCGATAATGTCATGGGTAATGGAATTGTTGCGGTCCAGCTTCACCTCGATGAGCTTCTTCGCAGCATCCTCTTTTCCTTTGCGGATGGCTTCCGGAATTTCTGTGGCTTTTCCGAGGCCGGCGCCTACATGTCCGTTGCCGTCACCTACCACCACCAGGGCGGAGAACCGCATATTCCGGCCACCCTTTACCACCTTGGTAACACGTTTGATGGCCACTACCTTTTCCGACAGCTCAAGGCTGTTCGGATCAATAATTGTATGCTTCATATTGTCTCTTTCCTCCCTAGAACTCTAAGCCTGCTTCACGGGCTGCGTCGGCGAGCGCCTTCACCTTGCCCTGATAAATATATCCTCCCCGGTCAAATACCACTTTGGTAATCCCGGCTTCCTTCGCTTTCTTTCCAATGGCTGTTCCTACTGCCGCGGCAGCCTCCACATCATTGGTCTTCTTCAGGCCGATCTCCTTGTCCAGGGTCGATGCCGCTGCCAGAGTTTTTCCGGCGGCATCATCAATGATCTGGGCATACATATGATTATTGCTGCGAAATACGCAAAGCCTCGGCTTGTCCGCCGTTCCTTTAAGGGAAAAGCGCATTCTTCTGTGCTTAGCGCTGCGCACCTCAGCTCTTGATTTTTTATTAACCATTTTCGCGCCTCCCTTACTTCTTGCCGGTCTTTCCAACCTTGCGGCGGATCGTCTCAGTCACATATTTGATACCTTTGCCCTTATACGGCTCCGGCGGACGTTTTCCGCGGATCTCCGCAGCATACTGTCCGACTTTTTCCTTGTCGATCCCTTTGACAACGATCTTGTTGCCTTCCACGGTGCTCTCCAGACCTTCCGGATCCGTCATCTCCACCGGGTGGGAATAACCAAGGTTCAGTGTCAGGGTCTTGCCCTGCTTTGCGGCACGGTAACCAACACCGTTCACCTCAAGTTCCTTTGTGTAGCCCTCTGTTACACCAACCACCATGTTGTTGATCAGTGTTCTTGTTAATCCGTGAAGGGATTTCATCTTCTTCAGATCATTGGGCCGTGTAACCTGAATTTCCGCTCCCTCCAGCTTGATCTCCATCTCTGCCGGCAGAGTACGTTCCAGGGTTCCCTTCGGACCCTTAACCGTCACATGATTATTTTCTGCGATATCGACGGTCACACCCGCCGGTACAGCGATGGGCATTCTTCCAATTCGTGACATGCCTTCGTCGTCGCAAACTACGCTTTTGCTCGAAGCTCGTAAACTCGCTTCTCACGAGCGCTCCGTTGCTCCTCCTCCCGACGAAATCACAGATTTCGTCGATCCAGCGCCTTGCGACTTCTCCTTTCTTAATTATTTTTTACTAGGTAACTCCCGCTCCACTAAACTCTTTCTGTGCCTGCGGCTTGAATTCGTTTAGTGGCTGCGAGTGGTTCGCACTAAGTTCGTTCTTCGCTCGCACTCACTAAGTGCTCTACTCACCAAACAAACGCAAGAACTTCGCCGCCGACCTGAAGCTTTCTGGCTTCTTTATCGGTTACGATTCCCTGGTTCGTGGACAGGATCGCGATGCCAAGTCCGCCAAGGACCTTCGGGATCTGATCCTTTCCTGTGTAAACCCGGAGGCCGGGTTTGCTGATCCTCTTCAAACCGGTGATGATCTTTTCATTCCGATCAGAACCGTATTTCAGAGTGATCCGGATGACCTTGAAGTTGTTCTTGTCATCCACCATATCGTATTTTTCAATATATCCTTCGTTGACAAGGATATCCGCGATCGCGACCTTCATCTTTGAAGACGGCACGTCCACTGTATCGTGTTTCGCCGTATTAGCGTTCCGGATTCTTGTCAGCATATCCGCAATCGGATCGTTTACCATTTTACGCGCCCTCCTTTCACCAAGATGCTTTCTTCACGCCGGGAATCTGGCCCTTGTACGCAAGCTCGCGGAAGCAGACCCTGCAGATCCCGTATTTCTTCAGAACCGAATGGGGACGGCCGCAGATCCTGCATCTCGTATACGCCCTCGTGGAAAACTTCGGTTTCCTCGCCTGTTTGATCTTCATACTTGTCTTTGCCATCAGTTATCTCCTTATCTCTTACCCTTTGCGGGCAAACGGCATATTAAACTGTGTCAGCAGTTCCCGTGCTTCCTCATCGGTCCTTGCGGTGGTCACAAAGATCACATCCATGCCGCGGACCTTGTCCACTTTGTCATACTCTATCTCAGGGAAGATGATCTGTTCCTTGATACCCAGAGCGTAGTTTCCTCTGCCGTCAAAAGCATCCGGGTTTACACCGCGGAAGTCGCGGACTCGCGGGAGCGCCAGGTTCACCAGACGATCCAGAAACTCATACATCTTCTCGCCCCGAAGCGTTACCTTGCAGCCGATGGACATGCCTTCGCGGATCTTGAAGTTCGCGATGGAGTTCTTTGCCTTGGTCACGACCGGCTTCTGTCCGGTGATGATCTGCATATCTGCCATGGCAGCTTCAAGGATCTTTGCGTTTTCCTTTGCTTCCCCGACACCCATGTTCACTACGATCTTATCCAGCTTCGGTACCTGCATCACGTTCTTGTAGCCGAACTTTTTCATCAGGGCGTCCTTGATCTCGGATTCGTATTGTTCTTTTAATCTGCTCAAAACCTCATCCTCCTTAATCGATCACATCGCCGTTTGACTTGGCAAAACGGACCTTCTTATCCCCCTCCATCTTAAAGCCGATGCGGGTGGGCTTGCCCTTATGCAGATACATCACATTAGAGATGTGGATCGGTCCTTCCTGATGAAGGATGCCGCCCTGCTGGTTTGCCATGGAAGGCTTCGTGTGCTTGGTGATCATGTTTACGCCTTCTACAAGAAGGGTTCCCTTCTTATGATTAACGGCGATCACCTTTCCCTCTTTATCCTTATCTCTGCCGGCGATGACCTTTACGGTGTCGCCTTTTTTAATCTTTAACTGCGCCATCTTGACCTCCTTATAACACTTCCGGAGCAAGGGACACGATCTTCATGAACTGTTTTTCACGAAGCTCTCTCGCTACCGGTCCGAAAATACGGGTTCCGCGGGGGGTCTTGTCGTCTTTGATGATGACCGCCGCATTCTCGTCAAAGCGGATATAGGATCCGTCTTTTCTGCGGGCGCCCTTAACGGTACGCACGACCACAGCCTTTACGACGTCACCCTTTTTCACTACACCACCCGGTGTCGCGTCTTTGACGGTTGCCGTGATGATATCGCCGATCTCGGCATATCTTCTCGTGGAGCCTCCCATAACGCGGATGCAGAGCAGTTCCTTCGCACCCGTATTATCGGCGACCCTGAGTCTGCTTTCCTGTTGAATCATAACTTGTACCTCCGACTTTTTAAGTGCTTTACTTCGCTCTCTCCACTACTTCCACCACTCTCCAGCGTTTATCCTTGGAAAGCGGCCTGGTTTCCATAACGCGGACCGTGTCGCCGGTATGGCAGTCATTGGTCTCGTCATGGGCCTTCAACTTGTATGTCTTCTTAACGATCTTTCCGTACAGCGGATGCTTTACGTTGTCACGGACAGCGACCACGATCGTCTTGTCCATCTTATCGCTGACAACGATGCCGGTACGGGTTTTTCTTAAGTTTCTTTCCATCGTTACTCTCCTTTCTGTTTAATCACGGTCTGGATCCGTGCAATGTTGCGACGCACCTCTCTGATCCGCCCGGTATTGTCGAGCTGATTGGTGGCGTTCTGGAACCTCAGATTAAAGAGTTCCTTCTTCGCATCTACCAGTGCCGCGTTTAAATCCGAAAGGGACTTTGTGTTCAATTCTTCCAAAAATTTTACGCTTTTCACTGCTCATCACCGCCTTCCAGATCTGCCTTTGACACGATCTTGCATTTGCAGGGAAGCTTGTGGGTGGCAAGACGGAGGGCTTCTCTCGCCGTCTCCTCCGGCACGCCTGCGATCTCAAACAGGACTCTGCCCGGCTTTACCACTGCGACCCAGTATTCCAGAGTTCCTTTACCGGAACCCATACGGGTTTCCGCCGGCTTTGCGGTAACGGGCTTGTCCGGGAAGATCTTGATCCAGACCTGGCCGCCACGCTTTACATAACGGGTCATTGCAATACGGGCTGCTTCGATCTGATTGCTCTTGATCCAGCAGGGCTCTGCTGCCACGATCCCGTATTCGCCGTATGTGATCTTATTGCCGCGGGAAGCTTTTCCGGCCATCGTGCCACGGAATTGCTTTCTGTGCTTCACTCTTTTCGGCATTAACATATTTTCGTCCCTCCTTAAGCTTCCTTCTGTTTCTCTTCGGACTTGGTGGGAAGAATTTCTCCCTTATAAATCCAAACCTTAACGCCCACTTTTCCGTAGGTCGTGTCCGCTTCGGCGAAACCGTAATCGATATCAGCCCTGAGGGTCTGAAGCGGGATGGTTCCGTCGTTGTAGAATTCCTTTCTTGCCATGTCCGCACCGCCGAGACGTCCGGCCACCGCGCACTTGATCCCAAGGGCGCCTGCCTTCATGGTCCGCTGCATGCTGGATTTCACGGCTCTCCGGAAACCTACACGGTTCTCAAGCTGCAGAGCGATGTTCTCTGCCACCAGCTGGGCATCCTTGTCCGGTCTCTTGACCTCTTTGATGTCCACGACCAGTTTCTTCTTTGTATACTTGGTCAGATCCTTTTTGATCTTCTCGATCTCGGATCCGCCCTTGCCGATGACCACGCCGGGTTTCGCCGTGAAAAGCACGATCTTCAGCCGGTCGCTGGCACGTTCGATCTCGATCTTGGAAACTCCGGCAGCATACAGCTTTTTCTTTAAGAACTCACGGATCTTGTAATCCTCTACGAGGTTATCCGCGAAATCCGCGTCTGCATACCATCTGGAATCCCAGTCTTTGATTACTCCTACTCTTAATCCATGGGGATTTACTTTCTGACCCATTTATGTCCCTCCTTACTTCTTCTCGTCCAAAATGATCGTGATGTGACTCATGCGCTTTTCGATGCGATACGCTCTGCCCTGTGCCCTCGGCTGAATTCTCTTCATCGTGGGTCCTTTGTTGGCAAAGCACTCTGCCACATACAGATTTTCGACGGAATAGTTCTTATCGGGATAATTGTTCTCCGCGTTGGCAACTGCCGAACGAAGCAGTTTATTGATCACGCTGCTCGCGTATCTCGGATTATACAGGGTGATCGCCAGCGCTTCCTCTGCACTCTTTCCCCGGATCGCATCCAGGACGAATCCGGCCTTCTGGGCCGATATCCGCGCATAGGAAAGCTTTGCATAAGGACGGAGTTCTCTTTGGGATTCGTTTCTCTCACGTTTGATCTGACTTCTATGTCCCTTAGCCACTTTGATGTACTCCTTTCTCTTGCTTCCGCGGCTCATCTTTTCCGCGGAACCCTACTCATGGTGCTTCCTATTTCACACCGGATTTCTTTTCATCCTTGCCGTGTCCGCGGTAGGTTCTGGTCTGAACGAACTCGCCCAGCTTATGTCCTACCATGTCTTCGGTCACATACACCGGAACATGCCGTCTTCCGTCATGTACCGCAAATGTATGTCCCACAAAGCTGGGGAAGATCGTGGAACGGCGGCTCCAGGTCTTGATCACCTGTTTGTCATTTCCTGCATTCATCGCATCAACCTTTTTCAGTAAATGCTCATCTGCAAAAGGTCCTTTTTTTAATGATCTGGACATCTGGTCTACCTCCTACTTAATCGCTCTGCCGTCGCGGCGCCGCACGATCAGCTTGTTGGATGCTTTCTTCTTCTTTCTGGTCTTCAAACCGAGAGCCGGCTTGCCCCAGGGAGTGCAGGGACCGGGACGTCCGATCGGTGCCCTACCTTCACCACCGCCGTGCGGATGGTCATTCGGGTTCATAACAGAACCACGGACTGTCGGGCGGATGCCCATGTGCCGTTTCCGGCCTGCCTTACCGATCTTGACCAGGTTGTGGTCGCCGTTGCCGATGGTTCCGATGGAAGCCCGGCAGATGATCGGCACCATTCTCATCTCACCCGAGGGGAGACGTAAGGTGGCGTATTTTCCTTCTTTAGCCATAAGCTGAGCTGCGTTTCCGGCGGAACGGACCATCTGGCCGCCCTTTCCGGGATAAAGCTCGACGTTATGTACCAATGTACCGACGGGGATGTTCTCGAGCGGCAGGCAGTTTCCGAGGCGAACCTCAGCCTTCGGTCCGTTCATGACGGTCATGCCGTCTGTCAGACCTTCGGGAGCCAGGATGTATGCCTTCTCGCCGTCAGCGTAGCAGATCAGGGCGATGTTGGCGGTGCGGTTCGGATCGTATTCGATGCCGATGACCTTCGCCGGAATGTCGTCCTTTCTTCTCTTAAAATCGATGATACGATATTTCTGCCGGTTTCCGCCGCCCTGATGGCGAACCGTGATCTTGCCCTGGTTGTTACGGCCGGCATGCTTCTTCTTGGAGCAGACCAGGCTTTTCTCCGGATAGCTTTTCGTGATCTCGGAGAAATCGGATCCGGTCATATTCCTTCTGGAAGGAGTGTATGCATTGTATGATTTGATTCCCATTTCCTTATCCTTTCTCTATCTTACAGAGAGCTGAAAAGCTCGATATCCTTGCTGTCCTTTGTCAGTTCCACGATGGCCTTCTTTGTCGCGGCCGTCTTTCCGGTGGTCCGTCCTCTTCTCTTGTTCTTTCCTTCGCAGTTCATGGTGTTGACCTTTGCGACCTTTACGCCGTCAAACATCTTTTCCACTGCGTCCCGGATCATAACCTTCGTTGCATCGGGATGAACCAGGAAGGTATATTTACGTTTGGATCCGTCTTCCATGCCGGTGGAAAGGGTCATGGCCTTTTCTGTTACGACAGGTTTCTGGATCACGTCATAATATTTGATATCCGCCATTACGCATACACCTCCTCAATGGTCTTTACCGCATCCTTTGTGACCACCACCGTATTGTACTTCAGCACATCAAATACATTGATGGCATTGGTCTGGGCCGTTTTCACATTGGGAATGTTTCTTGCGGAGAGCACCGTATTCTTATCATTCTCGTTCAGGATCACCAGAGCCTTGTCCAGCTTGAGGTTCTTTAAGACCTGCGCGAATTTCTTCGTCTTGATCTCGTCAAACTTCAGATCCTCGAGTACGATGAGTTTCTCTTCTTTCACACAGGAGCTCAGCGCGCTCTTTAATGCTGCTCTCTTTTCCTTCTTGTTCATCTTGAAGGAATAATCCCGCGGTACCGGTGCGAACACAACGCCGCCGCCTGTCCACTGGGGTGACCGGGTTGAACCCTGTCTTGCATGACCTGTTCCCTTCTGTCTCCAGGGCTTTCTTCCGCCGCCGCTGACTTCGGAACGGGTCTTGGCCTTCTGGGTTCCCTGGCGGTTATTGGCAAGCTGCTGAAGCACTGCCAGATGTACCAGGTGTTCGTTTACCTCAACTCCGAAGACCTCATCGGAAAGATCGATCTTTCCGGTTTCTTTTCCATCCATATTATAAACAGTTACACTGGCCATTTCTTATTCCTCCCTACTCCGCTGCCTTTACGGTCTCTTTAATAGTCACAAGGCACTTCTTCGGTCCCGGAACGGTTCCCTTCACCAGCAGAAGGTTCTTTTCCGCGTCTACCTTCACCACCGTCAGGTTCTGCACCGTGATCTGTACGGATCCCATGTGTCCCGGCATCCCTTTGCCCTTGAATACACGGCTGGGGGAGCTGCAGGCTCCGTTACTACCCTGATGACGATGGAACTTGGAACCGTGCGCCATGGGTCCTCTGTGCTGACCGTATCTCTTGATGGTTCCCTGATAGCCTTTACCTTTGCTGATCGCTGTCGCGTCGACGCGATCGCCTTCCGCAAAGATGTCCGCCTTGATCTCATCCTTCAGATTGTACTCTTCCGCGTTGTCGAACCGGAATTCCTTTAAGAACCTCTTTCCGGACACGCCGGCTTTCTGAAGATGTCCCTTTTCCGGTTTGTTGATGCCATGGCGGCGGTTGATCTCCTTGTTCCCCGCGGCATCCTTGTTCATTGTTTTTTCCTTTTTCTCTCCGAACCCGACCTGTACGGCGCTGTATCCGTCATTCTCTACGGTCTTTACCTGAGTCACCACGCAAGGTCCTGCCTGAAGCACGGTCACCGGGATCAGCATTCCGTCCTGGTCGAAGATCTGGGTCATACCGACCTTCGTTGCCAAAATCGCTTTTTTCATGATTACTTCTCCTTCATCTTAATGTCGATGTACACGCCGGCCGGCATTTCCAGCTTGGACAGTGCGTCCACGGTCTTCTGCGTCGGTGTGATGATGTCGATGAGCCTCTTGTGAGTTCTCTGTTCGAACTGCTCCCTGGAATCTTTGTACTTGTGTACAGCCCGAAGGATCGTAACTACTTCCTTCTTCGTGGGGAGCGGGATCGGTCCGCTGACCTGGGATCCGTTCTTCCTCACAGTGTCGATGATCTTCTTTGCGGAAGAGTCCACAAGGGTGTGATCATACGCCTTCAAAGTGATTCGCATTGTTTGTGCCATAAAAAAAGTCGCCTCCTTTTCGCATTCTAACGCTCCAAGCGGTGACTGTACAACTTTGCCGTGCGTGTCCTGAACTTATCAAAACATTGACACGGTGGTTTCCGCCCTGCATTCGAAGAAATCCGATGTTGGCAGACCTGATGGCGTAATTTCTTACGCCTTGTACAGTGACTTGTCGCAAAAGTATCTGGTACCTAAGCATTCGCTCCACGAAAAACCGAGCCGGGTGGCTCGCAACCTCCGCTTCATCGCTATCAATGCCACAGCAAAAGCTATTCTACACGGATTTCTTCAGGATTGCAAGGAAAAATTTAATTTTTTTGTATTTTTATGTAAAATTGCCTACTTTCTATGTCTTTCGAGCTCATATTTTGAACGCATTGATATCGCGTTCTTGAGTTTATTATATCGATCCTCGGTATCCGTGCCCTCGATGACGAGGTCTAAGGACGCTGCCATGTCGTCGATCAGCCGGTCGTTGATGTCGTCCCGCATGGCCCGCAGGATCTGATATTTCTCATTTGTGGAAGCTGCATCCAAAAACGCTTCGAACTTTGTCTGGACGTCCACGCCCAGGAGCGCCGCTTCGTCCTCTTTTGCCATGTTCATGCGGACATGGATCTCTTCTCTGTATTCCGAATCCTCTCTGACCGGAGCCGGAGGCGGCGACGGAACGGGCGCCATGCCCGATTTCGGCTGTGTATTTTCCCTCATCGGATGCGGAACTGTGGGTTGCGGGATCACAGGCTCCGGGATCGAAGACTCACGTCTTTGCTGCGGCTGCACCGGTTCACGCGCCGGCTGCGGCCGTACAGGCTCACGCGCCGGTTTCGCGGTGATGGGTTCCTGCAGGGTTTTTGCCTTCACGGGCTCCTGTGCGGTTTTGGGTCTCACAGGCTCCTGCGCCGGCTGCGCCTGGCTTTTCGATTCACCGCTGAAACGATTCCAGATGTAATTCTTCACAACCGAGATCAGTTTTTCATAGCTCATGGCCGCGGTGTCGATGCACAGATCGTAATTATGCGCGTCAAACCATTCGCGGTTGGTGTAGTACTTATAATAATTGGCCCGGTACTTGTCGATCTTGCGGATCTTTTCCGCGGCCTCCGCCTCGGAGATCCCTTCCTGCGCGATCAAACGGCGGATGCAGTTCTCCTTGGAAGCATAGAAGAAAAGGCGAAGCACCCCTTCCCTGTCTTTTAAGATATAATCGGCAGCCCGCCCGATGATGATGCAGCTCTCGGTATCGGCCAGTTCCTTGATCACCTTGGCCTGATAGCGGAACAGGTTCTCATCGGAAGTAAAGTTATCCGAATCCGGCGGGAACACCTCTCCGTGATGATTCTTTTTCGCGATCGAAAAGATCGGCAGACTCTTTAAGTTCTCATCCACTTTTCCGAACATGGCCTCGTTGATCCCGCTGGCGTCGGACGCCATCCGGATCAGCTCCCGGTCATAGCAGTGGATCCCAAGTTCCGCGGCAAGCTTTTTCCCCAAAGTCCTTCCGCCGCTGCCGTAACTTCTCGCGATCGTGATCACCAATCTTTGCATTTTTTCTCTCTCCTCTCCCCTGTCTGCTATATTCCTTTTGCGCCGATCGCGAGCGGCAAAAAACCGCATTCCTATCGCAATCGTGTGCCTCGGATTACGAAGCCAGGTATGCCTTTCTCACAGCCTCGTCATTGAGGAGACTGTCCGCCGGCCCCTCCTTTACGATCGATCCCGTTTCAAGAACATAGGCACGGTCTGCGATCTGCAAGGCCTTATTCGCGTTTTGTTCCACCAGAAGCACGGTGGTCCCTCCCGTTTTGATCTCTTCTATAATACGGAAGATCTCCTGCACCAGAATGGGTGAAAGCCCCATGGACGGCTCATCCATCAGGATGATGGATGGAAAGCTCATCAGCGCCCTTCCCATGGCAAGCATCTGCTGTTCCCCGCCGGAAAGCGTTCCGGCCAGCTGGTTTTTTCGTTCCTCAAGCCGCGGGAAGCTCCTGTACACGCGGCTGAAGAGATAATCGATCTCTACCCGGTTTCTTCCTGTAAACGCGCCGAGCTTCAGATTTTCATAAACGGTGAGCTGTGAGAATACGCGCCGTCCCTCCGGCACATGCGCGATCCCGCGTTTTACGAGTTCATGACCCGGGGTTTTCGTGATATTCTGCCCGTTATAGATGATCTCTCCCGACGCGGCCTGATGCATGCCCGTAATGGTCTGCAGGGTCGTTGTCTTCCCCGCGCCGTTACTGCCGATCAACGCGATGACCTCCCCCTCATCCACATGGAAAGAGATCTTCTTCAGCGCCTGGATCACGCCATAATATACGCATAAGTCTTTTACTTCCAAAAGTGCCATCTTTATTCTCCCAAATACGCCCGGACAACCTCATCATTCTTCAGCACCTCAGCCGTCGGGCCGGTCAGAAGCTCCTGTCCGAAATTCAGCACCGTGATCCGTTCGCAGATCCCGGACACCAGCCTCATGTCATGCTCGATGAGGAGGATCGTCATGTCAAACTTATCCCGGACAAAACGGATCGTATTCATCAGTTCCTCTGTCTCATTCGGGTTCATGCCGGCCGCCGGCTCATCGAGGAGCAGCAGCACCGGTTCCGTCGCGAGGGCTCTCGCGATCTCCAGCTTCCGCTGCGCGCCGTAGGGGAGGTTGCTGGACATGAGGTTCGCCTCTTTTTCGAGTCCGAACACCGACAGCAGCTCCATCGCGCGTTCGTTCATCTCCTTTTCCGCAGCGAAGAACTTCGGCAGGCGGAGGATCCCGGTCATTGTGGAATAGGGCTTGGAGTTATGCAGCCCCACCTTAACGTTATCCAGCACCGACATCTCATGAAACAGGCGGATATTCTGGAACGTACGGGCGATGCCGGCCTGGTTGATCGCCGTGGTCGGCAGTCCCGTGATATTCCTGTCTTTCAAAATGATCGTGCCTTCCGTGGGCTTATACACCCCGGTCAGCATATTGAAAACCGTGGTCTTTCCGGCGCCGTTCGGCCCGATCAGACCGTAGAGTTCATTCTTTTCCACGGAAAAGGAAAGGTTGTCGACAGCCCGTAAGCCCCCGAAGGAGATCCCGAGGGACTTGATCGTAAGAAGGCTCATGGTCTATCCTCCTTTCTTCTTCCGAAGTGCTTTTTAATGCGGCTGCGAAGGTCAACCGCTCCCGGCGACCAGTTGAACAGCATCATCGCGATCAGCAGGACCGCATAGATCAGCATACGATAACTGCTCAGGCCACGCAGCACCTCCGGCAGCAGCGTCAGGATCACGGCCGCGATAATGGAGCCGCGGAAGCTGCCGAGCCCGCCGAGGACGACAAACACAAGGATCAGGATCGACATGTTGAAGTCGAACTTGGAGGCGGTCAATGAAGATACATAATGGGAATACAGAACGCCCGCCACCCCGGCGATCGCCGCGGAGATGGAGAAAGCGATCAGTTTATACTTCGTAACATTGATCCCGACGGATTCCGCCGCGATGCGGTTATCCCGGATCGCCTGAATGGCGCGGCCGCTCCTGGAGTTTACAAGGAACGTCACGACAACAAGCGTCAGGATCAAAAGGATACAGGCCACCGTAAAGGTTGTGACGTGCGGTGTGCCGATGATTCCCTTTGCACCGTCCACGATCATCTTTCCGGTTTCCGGATCAAGCGACTCCTGATTGGAATTGATGAGCGACACATGTATTCCGTTCTTGTCTTTTCCTATAAAGAGAACATTTAAGATCCCTTTTATGATCTCGCCGAACGCCAGCGTCACGATCGCGAGGTAGTCCCCCTTCAGCCGAAGCACGGGGATCCCGATCAAAAAGCCGAATACGCCGGCCAGCACCGTTCCGAGGATCAGGCCGATCACGAAACGCACGCCGAGCGAGGGAATGGCGTCTGCTGCCGCATTGGTAAAGGCCGCCGACGTAAACGCGCCGATGGACATGAACGCGGCATGGCCGATAGAAAGCTCCCCGAGGAAACCGACGCATAAGTTCAGGCCCACAGCCACGATCGCATAGAAGCAAAGCTGCGGCATCAGGTTGGACAGAGAACTGGACAAAACACCCACGGCATCCAATATCTGGATCACAATGAACACCACGAGGATCCCGAGGATCGTTACACACATTTTCTGGGAGGCGATGGATAATCTTTCTTTGATCTTCTTCATAGCCGTCACCTACACCTTCTCCCGCTGCGGTTTTCCGAAGAGACCGCTGGGTTTTACAAGCAAAACGATGATGAGCACCGCGAACACGATCGCATTGGCGAGCTGCGAGGAAATATAGGCGCTCGACAGGATCTCGATCACACCGAGAAGGAGCCCGCCGAAGAACGCGCCCGGAATGGAACCGATGCCGCCGAAGACCGCCGCCGTAAAAGCCTTGATCCCGGGAAGCGAGCCGGTATAGGGCGTCAGCTGATTATACTGGGAGCAAAGAAGCACGCCCGCGATCGCGGCAAGCCCGGAGCCGATGGCAAAGGTCAGAGAGATCGTGCCGTTGACGTTGATCCCGCACAGCATGGCGGCGTCCTTGTCCTCCGACACGGCCAGCATGGCCTGCCCCTGTTTGGTTTTTTTGATGAAAAGCATCAGAAGGACCATGATCAGAATGTTGGCCCCGATGGACACAAGAGTTGTCCCCGCTATGGTGAGCTGGCCGCCGAAAAGAGTGAGGGGCGGCAGGTCGATCACGTTCGGAAAGATCTTCGGATCTGCGCCGAAAAAGAGGAGCGCCAGATTCTGCAGCAGGTAACTCACGCCGATTGCCGTGATCAGAACAGCCAGCGACGCTGCCCGCCGCAGCGGCTTATACGCCACCTTTTCGATCGCGATCCCGAGGATCGTACACAAAACTACAGAAAGCAGCACAGCAACCGGGGCAGGCAATGAAGCCCCGGTCACTGCGTAATACACCACAAAGCTGCCGATCATGATCACGTCGCCGTGCGCAAAATTCAACATTTTCGCTATGCCGTAGACCATGGTATAACCCAAAGCCATGATGGCATAGATGCTTCCCAGGCTGATGCCTGAGATCAGATAAGATAAGAAACTCATCGCTATTTTCCCCTTGGCAAGTCTCCCGTTTCGGCGGGAGGCGTCTTGCGAGTGACATCATCGACTCGCAGAGCCGTTGTCTCCGCTCTGTCGATAATGCACTCACAATCCGCCTCCCTCTTACATTATTCTGCGGATACGTACGCTCCATCCTGGATCACAACCGCCTTCGGGTCCTTGTTCACTGCGCCGTTTTCGTCCCATACCATGGCATCACCTGTAAGGCCGCCTTCGAAGGTCATCGTGCTCATCTGCTGCGTGAGCAGTGTGCAGAGGTCGGATGTGCTCATATCCGGCGTAGCCTTTCCGGCTTCCAGCGCCTGCTTGATGATGTAGATCGCATCATACGCGTCTGCGCCGAACTGGTTCGGGATCTCGTTGTATTTTGCCTGATACGCATCAACAAAGCTCTTTGCGTCTTCCGCGTCTGCGGAGAACGGAGTCAGAAGCATGACGCCTTCCGCGAGGGAGGTATCAAAGCCTTCCAGCGTAAGGATACCGTCCATGCCGTCCACGCCGAAGAATACCGGATGATAGTCTTTCTTGTTCGCTTCGCTTAAGATCAGGGAAGCTGCTTCATAATAGATCGGAAGGAACACAAGGTCTGCGCCTGCGTCGATCGCCTTCTGCACCTGTGTTGAGAAATCTGTCTTGGTGTCTTCGGTGAAGGCTGTATCACTTACGATATTTAAGCCTCTGGATGCACATTCGGATTTGAAGGTCGTGTAGATACCGGTGGAATAGGTATCGGAGCTGTTGTAGATGATGGCGATACCGGTGCTGGACAGTCCGTGTTCGTCAATGTACTGCGCCGATTTCTTTCCCTGGTTCGGGTCGGTGAAGCAAACCTGGTATACATTGGAGTTGCCTGCGATCACGTCCTCGGAAGAAGCGGACGGAGTGATCTCAAACATATTGTCGGCCGCTGTCTCGGATTTCACGGCAAGGCAGGGGGTTGTCGTCACGGTTCCCATCAGGATCTGCATACCCCAGTCCTTAAGGGTGTTGTAGGCGTTTACAGCCTTTTCCGCGTCATGCGTATCATCTTCAAAACGGTACTCTACCTGATATCCGTTGATCCCGCCGGCTGCGTTGATCTCGTCCACCGCGATCTGCGCCGCGTTCATGACAGCCGAGCCGTAAATGGCTGCGCCGCCGGTGGTGGGTCCGATCCCGCCGATGTAAAACTTATCTCCGCTGCCGGTCTTTGCGCCGCCGCAGGCAGTGAACATGGCCGCGCCAAGCACCGCGCACAGAGCGACTGATGCTGCTTTTTTCAGATTTTTCATAATACTTATCCTCCTTTTTTATTAAAGAAAGAAGGGCACTCTTAGACCGTAAGAGCCCCCTTGTTCCTCAGCTATTCTATTACGAAGATTTTATTCTGTCAAGAAAACGTATAGATTTTTCAACCCAGAAAAGCACCGATTCCGTCCGCGATGCCTCTTGCGATCTTCCACTGATAGTCATCCGAGGCCATCAGCTGGTCCTCGTTCGGGTTTGACATATACCCCATTTCGATGATCGTGACCGGCACCGTGCACCAGTTGATCCCGGACATCGTGTCTGTTTCCCAGACATATTGCCTGCTGCAGCCCGTCGCGGCGACCACGCCGTCCAGCACCGCATTGGAAAGCGCCTTGGAGGACGAAGCCAGATTCCCGTTATAAGGATTGGATGGCGTCTGGCAGATCGTCATGGCCCCGTTCACCCCCGGATCTCCCGAGCCGTTCGCGTGGATGCGGACAAAAGCGGCTGCGCCGGCGTTATTTGCCATTGTCGCCCGTTCCGCGTTGCTGATGTTCACGTCATTGCTCTCACGGATCATCAGCACCTGGTAACCGCGATTTATCAATTCTTCTTTTAATTTCAGTGCCACATTCAGGGTGAGCTGGTACTCCGGGATCCCTGTGGACACGCCCGTGGTGCCGCTGGACACCTTCGCCTTGGTTTCCGAGGCGCCCGGCCCGATGGGTTCCGGATCCGGATTTCCTTTCGCCTGATGGCCGGCATCGATGCAGACAAGACGTCCGTTCCCGGCCGGCACCGGTGCAGCCTCGACCACATTCTCCGTTTCGGGAACCGCTTCTGTTACGCTTTCCGTCTCAATCTCTGTTTCAGTCTCTGTTTCCGTTTCTGTCTCGGTCTCCGTTTCCGTCTCGGTCTCTGTTTCCGTTTCCGTTTCCGTCTCGGTTTCGGTCTCTGTCTCCGTTTCCGTTTCTGTTTCTGTTTCTTCTATTATCTTTGTTTCGGTTTTGATCTCGGTGGCCTCTGCGGTCAGCGTTTCCTGCTCCGCCGTCTTCGATTCTTTATTTGCCGAAGCGGTCCGATAGATCAGGACCCCGGCCAGCGCCACTGCTGCGACCAGCACAATTGCAATAATGATCTTTACTGAAGTTTTCATATGTCCCTCGCTTCTGTCTTAAATTATAGTAAATACTGATCCTGTCACTCTTCCCCGATCACCATAGCGCGTAAGATCCCGGGGCCGTCATAGACCCGCTTTCCTGCGCCGACGCCGATCTTTTTGATCGTATAACGATCCGGCAGCCGGCGGCCTTTAGACAGGGCTGCCGCGATGGCCGCTCCGGTCGGGGTCACGAACTCCCCTTCCAGCCCCATGGGATGGAAAACGATCCCATGCTCTTCCGCGATCCGCGCCACTGCCGGCACCGGCACGGGAAGGACGCCATGCTGGCATCGTACGGTACCAAACCCTTCAAACAGCGGGGACACGATCGTCTCCTTCAAGCCGAGCGACTCGAGGCAGATCGCTGCCGCCGCGACATCCACGATCGAATCCACCGCGCCGACCTCATGAAAATGCACCTCTTCCTTCGGCTGCCCGTGGACAAAACCCTCCGCCGACGCCACAATGTCAAAGATCGAAAGCGCCGTTTCTTTTTCCGCCGCCGTCATCGCGCTTTTTTCATAGATCTCCCGAATATCCCGAAGAGATCTGTGCACATGCTCATGATCGTGTTCATGATGATGCTCATGTTCATGCTCGTGGTGATGCTCATGCTCATGGTGATGTCCGTGTTCATGACCATGCCCCTGCTCGCGCGCATACAGGTACTCCATGTCATGGTCATGGTTTTTCTCTTCGAG
>JAEESA010000288.1 GCA_016286115.1 Lachnospiraceae bacterium | reverse complement strand
CACGGTCGCCGTGGCCGGGGTGGGCTCTGCGGGAACCACATTCTCTGTGGTCGGTGTGGGTTCAGCAGGCGCGGGCTCTGCGGGCGGTTCCGGCTTCTTTTCTTCTTCGGCAGGCTTTTCGGTCTGCGTAGTGGTCGTTTCAGTGGTGGTCGTCACCGCGGGCTCCGCGGGAGAGGCTTCCGATTCCGGATTTACCTTTTCGTCGTTGATAGTGACGAGGTCCCAGCGGTCGTTTAAGATCACGCAGTACCATGTCTTACCCTTGTTGTAGGTGACCTCTTCGCCGGTTGCTTTATCAAAGAACTTGGTGGGCAGGCCGTCTACTTCCTGGCCTTCCTTCTTCCAGGTCACGTCAATGGCTTTGCCGTTGGTGATGAAGATCCCGTCGCCGCCGGAGGTCAGGTCGATGTTTAAGTATTTCTCGCCGTTCCAGTGGGAGGCGTCGTTGCGAAGGCCTGCGAAAGCCGGATCCTCGGTGGTGTAGTAGCTGTAATTCACCTTCTGGAGAATGATGTTCTTGACGGCGATCTGCTTGCCGTTCAGCCCGTCCTTGTCGGCAGCGCCCCAGGTGTAGCGATAGTACAGGCCGTCGTCCGGATTGTATTCGAACCGCGCGCTGACAGTGGTGAAGCCGGGGATCACGGTCGTGGCGTCATAGCCGTTGGTCAGTTCCACGGTCTCTCCGTCCCAGGCAAAGCGGTTATGCGCTTCATAGCCTGCGTTCCGAATGGTGCGGTAATCGTATTTGTCGATCGCCTTCTGGATCCCGTCGGAAGAAGTGTAGGCGTTGTGCGGCGCCGCAAGATCCGAGGAACGGAAATACATGATGGAGTCCAAAGCCGGGTAATCGATGCCGCCGGTGTCGACCTGAAGGGCGTTCATATCGTCCATGGTGGCGAGGGTCGGATTGGCGAAAGGCGACTGGCCATAGTGCCCGAAGAGGGCGTCATATTCCTTTGCCCAGGCCGCGTGATAGGTACGGGCACTTCGGGTGTTTCCGATACGGCTCATGCCGGAATAATCCTGCCAGATATAAAGCGTACGGGGGAACCCGTGGTCGCCGCGGCAGGAGGCCTCGTAGATCACGTCCGCCGTGCTGACCCCGTAATGCGGGTAACAGGTCTTGTCACAGGGGATCGTCAGAGCAAAGGGGCGCTGTGCCGCCAGATCCTTGTCAATGAATTCGCCGGTCATGGGGTTTAAGCCCATCCCGTTCGGCGGTGTTTCGATCCCGCGGTCCTTATTGACCTCGGTCTCGACTATTTCTTCTTCTTCCTCTTCCTCCACATCCTCAAAACCGGCCTCCAGAACAGTCTCTTCTTTCTTTTCCGAGGCTTTTTCTTCGGTTTTTTTATCTCCGCAGCCGGCAAAGAGAGTGGTCGCAACGGCCGCCATCAGCAGGCCTGACAATAATCTCTTCTTCATTTGCATCTCCTCCACATAACTGTAATGCCTTTATTATACCATTCTTTCTTTTTATGCAAACAGTTTTTTCGAGATACATTGCCAATCGGAAACCAGCCGCTCCAAATTCCACGCCGCGTTCGCGGGGCTGGTGGAGGGGAGGCAGACGGCAGGCCTCTTGATCAGGGTCTGGGTGTACTTTTCATAGAACTTGAGCGCTGTCTTTCCGTTGACGTAGATCTCCCGGATCTCGGCGGCGTTCAGGATGAGCGTGAGGTCGTTCACTTCGACGTTTCGGATGCTGGAATCGGAAGACCCCTCGATCTCACAGGATCGGATCACATCCCAGAGAGCGATGTGATTTCGGAGTAAAAAAGCTTTCTTTTCCTCAACCGTTCCGGGAACCGGTTCGCCGCAGACTCCGGCAGCCACCTTCCAGAAGCGGTTCTGCGGGTGGCCGTAGAAGAAGCCGGTTTCCCGGGATTTTACGGAAGGAAAGCTCCCGAGGATCAGGATTTTTGAATTTTGATCGAACACGGGGTCGATCGGATGGATAATATTCATAAAAAAATTATAATACGGCGTGCTTATTTTTCAATCCGCGTATCTATGTTTTCTTGTTCACGGAGGGGCGGTTGTGCTATAAAATTAGTTCGTTAAAGGAGGGGATAAAACGAATGAAGAGGTTTTTATCACTGTTGCTGGCAGGGGTTGTTGCTGCTGCGGCAGGCGGGATTGCGGGGCCTGAAAGAAGTTTAGCGTATACGGAGCCTGCTGCCGGGGAGGAACCTGCGGAAGGAGAGGAGTCCACGGAGGAGCCTACGGAAGGGGAAGATCCCGGAGAAGAGGATCCCGCGGAAGAGCCCGGTATTGATATACAAGAGTGTTTTCCGGATTTTTCGTTTATGAAGTATGTCAGGGACAATTTCGACTACGCGGAACCGTTTGATGTTCTCACAGAGGATGAGATCCAGGCGGTGACCGTGATGAATCTGGAGAAAATAATAATTTACAAAGTCTCTTCAAGATGCTATAATAAATCAACTCAGCAGGGAAGCAAATGATGTGAAAAGGACGTCCGGAAAGGATGAAGGAAGATGCGTATCAATCGTATCGGAACAGTTTTCGGAAGTTCATGGAATCCATATACCAACAAGGTCGGCCGGGTCAATAGAGTAAACGGGAACCCGGAGGAACAGGAAGAAAAAGGAAAGCAGAAGAAACAGGCGCAGACCTCTTCGCAGCGTGATGAGTATATTCCTTCTGACCAGGATGGGCGTGTGATCCAAAAGAACAACAATTATAACGACCAGGGTTATCTCATGAGACAGGCGGAGAATTCCGCGCGATTTGACAATTTCAATACGGATGAGTTGTAAAAAGGAATCCTTATGGGGGTTCCTTTTTTGTGCACGCTCGCGTAAGAATTTTCCGGCTGAAGCCGGAGCTTGCTCTACTCGTTTTCTTCGATCTCCATCCGGTCAATGTAGAAGTCCGCAGGTTCGCCGGGAAGGAAGTGCAGCTTTGCCGCATCGGCGAGCGTATCCTCCGCCAGGAGCGTAAAGTAATAGTCAACGCAGTCTGCTTCGATCCCCGTGCCCTTTCCGAGCACGAGGTAGATATCGTTGATCTTTTTCGCGTTATGTTCTTTGGCCGCCTGCATGACGGTGTCAAACAGGGCTTTGGTGGCGCCCAGCTCGTGCATGATCTCCTCCGGTACCCTATGAGTTTTTTATAGTATATCATAAAGAAAAGTGTATAATATAAGAAATACGAATTTTGGAGAAGCACAATGAAGGAACAGCAGACTATGGTTGCAAGAGACCGCGTGATCGTACGGACGAGCGCCATCGGGATCGTGGTGAATGTTCTTCTGGCGGGGTTTAAGGCTCTTGTCGGCCTTATCTCCGGATCCATCGCGATCGTTTTGGATGCGGTCAACAACTTAAGCGACGCCCTGTCGTCGGTCATTACGATCATCGGAGCAAAGATCGCGACCCGTAAGCCCGATAAAAAGCACCCTCTGGGGCACGGGCGGGTGGAATATGTCACAGCTTCCGTGATCTCCATCATCGTGCTGTACGCCGGTTTGACGTCAATGATCGAATCGGTAAAGAAGATCATCCATCCGGAAGTCGCGGAATACACGACCTGGGGGCTGATCATTATCGCGGTTGCCGTGGTGGCGAAGCTCATCCTCGGAACGTTTGTGAAAAGGGTCGGGAAGGCGGTGAAGTCCGATTCTCTGATCGCATCCGGAAAAGACGCCTTTTTTGATGCCATCATTTCCTCGGCCACGCTGGCAGCGGCCATCCTCTACATGACTCTGCATGTGAGCCTGGAGGCCTGGCTCGGCGCGATCATTTCCATTGTGATCATCAAAGCCGGTATCGATATGCTGCGGGAAACGATCAGCAAGATCATAGGAGAACGGGCGGATCCGGAGC
>JAEESA010000287.1 GCA_016286115.1 Lachnospiraceae bacterium | reverse complement strand
ATGAGGCTGTTCAGGTAAAGACACCTGACGATACTGACAATTGCGCGCTGACATCGGCCGTGTTCACTATCTCGTCTGACGCGACGAGTACGGGTGTGAAATTCAGCGATACGACACCAACTAAGACGGATACCGTGAAATATGTTCCCACGGGTGCAGCGATTCCGGCCGTTCCGGCAACAGCAATAAATAACAACAGTTACAATACCCGTGAGGGTAAAGTAACGCTTTCGAATAACACAGGAGCTATCGCAAAAATCGCTGTTGGAGCATCTGCTGCTGCTTCATAAAGCAAAGATATCTTAAACTTTTCTTTTGAGGTTATGCTCGGAGGCCTACCAAGGCTTCCGGGCTTTCTTTATTTCACCCCTACCGATCTCCCGCAATCTGTGCTATACTATCAGCAGAAAGGCAGGTGATTCGTATGGCATCTACAATCACGATTTGCATGGATAATCTGATCAGAACGCCTATTCAGGAATGGATGCTGAACAAAGGCCGCGTTTCAGTCGGGAGGCGCGTTGGCGATGACTACTTTGATATTCTCGCTTACTCTGATAACGAGAATGACTTCGCCGAGTTGGATAAACTAGCGGATGAAGAGAAAGCACTGCACATTAATAGCTTTGTCAGCGAGGGGGTGACTTTCGTTGACTGATATTCTCGTTGTGGGGAAAACGGACGGATACGTGCTATGATGTCGATTTTGAGATGGATAAGTTCTTCCTGTCGTTAAAGTATGACACAGGTGCCGTATCTACTGTGATTTCTGTAAAGCTCTTAAGACGTAGCCTTTCGTCAGAGAATCTGGAACGCATCAAAGTCTTCGTAAATAGTACAAAACATGTCCGTACTGTAAGCCACGTCCTTCTGGTATACTTTAGAAGAACTGGGAGGTGTTTTATGGACGAGACATTGGATATGAAACCGGAGGAGCGGCTTGAATACTGGGAAATGGTGATGGCAGATTATAAGGATAGCAGCCTCACCCGGACGGAATACTGCGCAAAGAACGATATTAAGATCAGCACATTTGACTACTGGAAACGAAAACTGTCCGACTCAAAGGCCTATGCCGAAGATAGTGGAAAAAGATTTGCAGAGCTGGAATTATCGTCCTATCAGGAACAGTCTCATTCGGGAACTGCAGATTTTCATACGGAAATGATGATCCGATGCGGCAGATTTTCTTTGTGTATTAACAGCGATACCCCTTCTGCACTGATATCAAAAGTTTTATCGGAGATAGTCTGTGCTTAACGATGCCACCGGTTTTAATCACATTTACATAGCCTGTGGCAGAACCGATCTGAGAAAAGGGATTGATGGCATGGTCATGCTCATCAAAGGAGAATTTGGTTTAAATCCATTTGAGAAGGGAGACATCTTTCTGTTCTGCGGTTCACGAAGTCGCATGATCAAGGCATTGGTCTATGAAGAGGACGGCTTTGTTCTTCTCACCAAGCGGCTGCTCTGCGGTCACTTTCAATGGCCGAGAAATACCCGCGAAATGAGGGAGATTCCGGAGGAATCATACCGAAAACTTATGGATGGATTTGCCATAGAATACCAGTCTACGATCAAGAAGATCCGCCCACTTTATGTGTGAAAAATCAATAGACAAACCGCCGAAATAAGGCTTCATATTTCGTCATCATTTTGCCCGGAAATCCGCATAAAAACGCGACTTTTCGGGCCTTTTCTGTTATAATGATCCTATGGATTTCAAGGTGTTTTCTGAGAGTGAACTGAACAATTTTCCGAAGGAAGCAATCATCGCATTATATATGCAGGTGGCATCTCAGCTTCAGACTATCTCCACGCAAATGGAACAACTGATAAAGCAGAACGAATCCCTTCAGCAGGATATTGCCATTCTGGTCAATCATAGGTTTGGGCGGAAGACAGAGAAAACATCTGACATGATCGAAGGACAATACACTTTTACTACAGACGGAACCTGGATCTTAAACGAAGCGGAGGCAGTATTTGAAGGACTGCCGGAGGAGGAGAAATCTGACGAAGAGCTTCTTGCTGAGCTGAAAGCAAGGAAGGAAAAGAAGAAACGCAAATCCGGAGTACGGACTACGGATCTCAGTTTCTGCAAAGTGGAAAGGAAGGATCTGACGCTTTCAGAGGATGAGTTAAAGGAGAGATTTCCAGAGGGATATCGGGAAATGGAAGAATTTGTGACCCGTACTGTTGAATACACTCCCGCTGAACTGGTTGTTCATGAAGAGCATATCCATCGGTATAAATCCCTTAAGAACGATACTTTTGTAACTGCAGATCATCCTTCTCATCTTCTGCATCATGGTATTGTCACACCATCGCTGTTTTCAAAGATATACACAGAAAAGATCGTCAAAGCTGTTCCGTTGACCCGAATATCAAAGGAGTTCGGTTGGCTGGATACAGTAATAAGGCCTCAGACATTAGCGCGGTGGATGGTCAAGATCCCAAAGAAATATCTGATCGGTGTATATGAGAGGATGATGAAGAAAATGCTCTCCACCGCCAGACTGATCCATTGCGATGAAACTCCGTTTATCTGCGAAGAAGATCGAAAGAAGCCCAAGAAAACCAAGAATTCCAAAAGCTATATGTGGGTATATCACACCGCAGACTGTTATGGTTCTCCGCCGATATTCATTTATGTGTATAAGGACAACCGCCGGACGGAGAACGTGGAAGAATTCCTGAAAGACTACAAAGGAATCATCATGGCGGATGGATATGAACCTTACCACACCGTTGCGCGGGAAAGCAATGGTGATATTGTGGTGGCCGGATGTTGGGCGCATGCCAAACGCCGCTTTGCTGAGATCATAAAGGCAAACCCGAAGCAGGCATTAGGAACCGTTGCCTTCGAAGGAAACGAACGGATCGCAAAGATCTATCATATCGACAATAAGATGAAGGATACTCCGCCGGAGGAACGGCTGGAATATAGAAAAGAGAAGGTAGCTCCTCTTGTAAATGATCTGTTCCGATGGGCAAAAGAGCGTGACGGAAAGGTGGCAACGGAGGCTGCACAAAGGGCGATAACTTACCTGCTTAATCAGGAAAAATATTTAAGAGAATTTCTTAACAACCCCATCATTCCGCTGGACAACTCGGATGCGGAAAGAAGTATCCGCGCGTTCTGCGTTGGGAAACACAACTGGAAGATCAGCAATACATCCGGCGGGGCCTATTCCAGCTCAATCCTGTACAGCATTGCAGAAACATCAAAAGCAAACGGGTTGAAACCATATGAGTACATGAAATACCTACTGGAACAGCTCCTTACTCACGAGAATGAAATGACGACCGACGATTTGATCGACTCGTTGCTCCCTTGGTCAGAAAGCTTGCCAGATGAAGTGAAAGCTACCAGATAGGAAAAGGCTCCTGGATCATTGTGACCCAAGAGCCTATTGTTTTGCCTGGATAGGCATGTTTTGTACGATTTACGTCTTTTCTGTATTTAGGAGGAAAATCAAATGCTGCGAGAAGGCTGGAATTTTCATGACGATATTGCCGTACCGTTGGAACACGATTCTAACATTCTCTACGGCTGGCCGCATCCTGAGCCAAAAGGCAAGATCTATTCAGCAGATATGATCGAAGCCGGACATTTCGCAGAAGCGATGATGCTACTGCTCAGAGTCAAAGCAGATTACGCAGCCCGGGATGACATCGACAGTTTCGTGAAGAGGTGCTCAGCGTATGCAGGACTTCGTGCATCTGAGATCGAAAAGGAAGCGGCTGATAATCTGTATATAGAATTTAAGAGAATATTCAGTGCTTTATCGTGAATAGGTGTCAGTGTATGCGAAAGCATCTTCATCTTTTCAATCTTGACGAAAAGAAT
>JAEESA010000286.1 GCA_016286115.1 Lachnospiraceae bacterium | reverse complement strand
GCAATCCGACCTATCCGAACAAGTACTACGACCATCTTCCCGTATGGTCCGAAGGAAATGTGTATTTCGGCGGGGCAAAGCCTTGGGAGAAAGAAAAAGCACCCGTGGTTGACGACAGCTTTGAAGTGAAGCTCGAGCTTGTGGAAAAGGACGGCGCGTATTCACTGGATACGAATATTTATGATCACCTTCCCGGGCAGGGCGTTGGCGTGATCACCACCGCCACCCTCGGCCAGGCGTTTGAGCCGGAGCAGGCCTTTGAAAACACCGATGGCAGCCCGATCACCTTTGATCAGGACTACTTTGGAGCGCACCGCGCGGCGTGCTGCCTTGCAGGGCCGTTTGCGGATGCTGCGAAGGCGAAAGAGAGTTTGTAGAATGAATACCGGCCGGACGAGATCTCGTCCGGCCGGTTTTTTACTAATGCAAAGGCCCGTGTACAAGGTAGTATCCCGGCTGAAGCCGGGCACGGGAAGCGCGAGTAGGGGAGTACCCCTGCTCGATTGGTTTGATCAATTTAATCAAAGAATTCAGGTTTATCAAAAACCACGCCCTTCGCGAGCAGCTCATCCAAAAACAACCGGTAATAACCGGGCACCAGTTCCTCGGTTTCGTCGTGGGCATGAATGAGAAGGATGTGCCTGCCGCCGTCCTCAAAAAGAACCGCGCCTTCTTTCGGCGCCTTGTCGTGCATTCGCGCCTGTACGTCCTTTTCCGTAAATTCCGAATCCGGGCGGATCATGTATTCCATGAAATCAAAGGTCCATAACGTGTCGATATCCCGGTCAAGCCCCTGCTCTTTCCACCAGGCGTATGGGATCTTATCGTCTTTTACTTTATTAAACCCCTTTTCCCTTAACCAGGCCTGCAGCGCATCTTTATTTTCCCCGCCTTTATCCCCGTAGGGGAAACGGAAAGGTCTTGCGACGCGTTTTACGCCGGCATCCGCATAGAGCTTATTTAAAACTTCCTCATTCTTCTCGATGTCTGCCACAGCTTCCTCAAAAGAGATTTCCGAAAAATAGGGATGGGAATAACTGTGGTTGCCGACGACCATCCCGTGCTGCAGCGCGTAAACCGCCTCGTCATAATGGTTCTCTACGTTCTCTCCGACAGCGAACACCAGCGCGGGAATGCCCTTTTCATTCAGGTAATCCACAAAGGCCGGTGTGTTTTTTGATGCGATATCATCAATCGTTAACAATGCATGGATCATAAGCCTTCTCCTCAAAAAAGAATTATACTCCGATGCGTTTACGACTGCAAACGGTTGTGAAGCGCCCCGAACAAAGAGCGTGAAACAGGCTTTTCCGGAAGGACCACTTTTCTGCGGAAGTAGGTATAGTACCGGATCCACGCGGTAACGCCGCTGATGAGCCAAACCACGCCGGAGGAAAGCCAGATCCCCGCATTTCCGAAGCCAAGGTAGGAGGTAAACAGGATCGGGATCGTAAAGCGGCCGATCACCTCGACCACGCCGTTAAACAGGGAGAAGAACGCGTCGCCGATCCCGGTCAGGACACCGCGCACCACATAGATCAAACCGAGAGCGAGATAGAACACGCTCGTGATCTTCAGCCCCTGCGCACCGAGCGCGATAACATCCTGATCTGCCACAAAAACCCCTGTGATCGCTTTTCCGAACAGCTGCATGACCAGGATCAGGAAAACGGTGAGGACCACCATAATGATCATGCCGTTTCTATATCCGGCAAGAACGCGGTCATTTCGCTTTGCGCCGAAGTTCTGGCCGCTGAATGTCGCAAGAGACGCGGCAAGGGTCATATACGGCTGATGGATGAGCTGCTCGATCCGGTTCGTTGCCGTAAACGCCGCAACTACGGTTGTTCCGAAGGAGTTTACCACGCGCTGCAGAGCCATCGAGGAGATCGCGATCAGTGCAAACTGGATGGACATCGGCACGCCGAGCCGGACGATCTGCCAGGTCATCTTCATGGTAATCGATAAATCTTCTTTCCGGATCCTGAAATACGGGTTGGTTCTGTAGGCATGGATCATGCAGAGCAGAACCGAGATCGCCTGTGAGATCACGGTAGCAAGCGCAGCGCCCTTAATGCCGAGCGAAAATACGCAGACAAACAGGATGTCCAGAACGATATTGATCACGGTTGAGATGATCAAAAAGTACAGCGGTGTCTTTGAATCGCCGAGCGCCTTCAGCATGGAAGACAGGTAGTTATAGAGCGAAACAAAGAGGAGGCCGACGCACATGAACCGGGTATATAATACCGCGTCATCCATGATCTGCGCAGGCGTGCCCAAAAGCTGCAAGAGTCCCGGAGCCAGCGCAAACGCGACGATCCCGAAAAACACCGGCACGATGAGCATGATCAGCCCCGTATTCACGATGCATTTTTTCACATTGCTGTCATCATGCGCTCCGTAATACTGCGACGCAACGATGCCTCCGCCGCTGCCGATCCCGTTGCATAACGCAAAGAAGAGAAAGGTAATGGAAGCTGTCGCGCCTACCGCAGCGAACGCTTCGGCGCCTAAGAACCGGCCGACGATCATCGAGTCGGCGATATTGTATACCTGCTGAAAGATGTTCCCGATCAGCGTAGGAAGGGCAAAAAGCAGAATGTGCTTTGTCGGCGAGCCCTGTGTCATATCTGTGATATTGCTTTTGTTTCTTGTCTTCATATCATTAATCTCCAACTTGTCCTGTAAATTATGGAAATTATAGCACTTCGGCTGTGAAAGACTTCTCACGAATTGCTTTCGCATTATCATTTTTTGACATTATTTCTTCTGTTGGAAAACCCCAGAGAATTGACAGCCCGCTTGCTCCGAGAGTATAGTAAGAATACATATTCAAATCAAATCATTTAAAAGGAGAAACCATGGACATCAAAGCAAAAATCGATGAAATTGTGTCAAAGATAAAGAACGATCCGAATTTCCTGAAATCGTTTCAGGAAAATCCCGAAAAGGCGCTGGAATCGGCAGCCGGGATCGATATTCCCGACGGAATGCTCGACAGCGTGATCGCCGGAGTGAAGACAAAGCTCACGGCGGACAAGATCGGCGGGGCAGTGGACTCTCTTAAAAAACTGATCGGGCAGTAAAGCGATAAGTTGTGAGATTATGATCTATGGATTACAGCACATACGAAATCTATGATTTTGACCATGCGAGCGCGTTCAATATGTCCACGGGATATAAGGAAAGAAGCTATCAGGCGCACTGGCATTCCTATGGGGAGATCCTTCTTGTCGGGCCCGGGAAAACGAACATCTACAGCGTAGGGAAAAACACCTACGAGCTGGCGCAGGATGACCTCATTCTCATATGGCCGATGGAAATGCATTCGATCGTGGATGCGGACAGGGAAAAGGCGCTGGTCATCCAGTTTTCCAACGCGTTCATCAATTCCCTTTTTGATCTGCGCCGGATCATGCATATGTTTAGGAGCCTTCATATCATATGCGTAAAAGCGCACCCGGAGCTTGCGGCAAAGCTGAAGGCGATCGCGTTCCGGATGAAGGAGATCTTCTTTTCGGACCGGTCGGAGCGGGAGATCCGCTGCTGTATGCTGCTGATGGAGTTCATGCTGACCTTGCTGGAATACCGGAAGGAGCTTGCTCCGGAGCTGGAGGAAGAAGATACGCATGGATATACCGACGACGTCATGCGCAGGATCATGACGGTGACCGAGTATATCAAGGATAACCTGACGGCAGATGACCTGTCACAGGGAACGATGGCTGAGATGGCCGGGATCAGCCGGGATTATTTTTCGAGGATCTTTAAGAATGTTACCGGCATGAATTACAGCAAATGGTTAAATATGATCCGGCTGGAGAGAGCCTCCGAATTGCTTTCCGAAAAAGGCCG
>JAEESA010000285.1 GCA_016286115.1 Lachnospiraceae bacterium | reverse complement strand
GAAGCTGTACCCGAATCCCAATATCAGAAGTATCATTGCGCATGACACATTTATCGTGCCGGAGGACAGAGTGCGCGTGGGCAAGAACCATATCATCGCCAGCAATCAGCCCGCCTGGTTCAACGATAATCCGACCGAAGAACCGATCATGGTCGCCGACTGGGGCGAGGATGTTGTCAGGCAGACCTATCCGAGCAAGTCATTGATAGACAATGGCGTTGTGTGTGCCTACGGATCGGACTTTTTTGTCAGTCCCTCCTATGGTCTGGCTGGTATCCAGGTAGCCATGACGAGAAGACACGTCAAGTTGGATCCGACTTATGAAATGTACAAGGATCTCCCCGCAGCCTTGCCGGAGGAGTGCGTCAGCCTCAGGGAAGCACTTCAGGCCCATACCATCAACGCGGCCTATCAGGCTCATCTGGAGGCTATTACCGGTTCCATCGAAGTCGGAAAATCCGCAGAGCTGGCAGTTCTTGACAGTGATATCGAATCCATCCCGGTGGAACAAATCCAGGATATCCAGGTACTCGAAACCGTATTTAGTGGGAAAACGGTGTTCAGGAAAAACGACTGATACTCCTATTGAACTGACGAAAAAGCTTTTATTCTGATCAGACATGCAAATTCTGGGCAGTCCGGAAAGTTCCGGGCTGCCCTTTTTAAAATGGGTTTGACATTCTGGAAACCCCTCTTGAGATGCGGTCGAAATAACGGTAACATCTTTACTACAAGTACAGGTCATTCAGTTATTTTGCGTACCACGACGGGCAAAGACCGTGCAAACAAGTTAAATGGAAGGAGAATAACATGAAAGCAGACAAGATCATCAAAAACGCGAAAATCTTCACATCCGACAAGGATAATCCGCAGGCAACCGCTCTTGTGGTAAAGGACGGCAAGTTCGTCTATGTGGGTGACGAGGCCGGTCTTTCGGAATATGAGGGAGAGGTTACAGACCTCGGCGGCAGGTTTATCATGCCCGGTATCATCGACAGTCATGTCCATGTGACTATCCCTGTAGGATTTGAATATGCTGATATGGGAGAACGCCTTGAGCCCAACGGCAAACAGGAGGCTCTTGACATTATGGAAAGGCGCATCAAGGAGAACCCCGGTCAGAAGCGTTACAGATTCCTTCTGGAGAAAAAGTACCTTAACGGAGAGGATATCGTAAAGGAGGATCTCGATGCCATCTGTCCTGATGCCGAGCTTCAGATCCAGGAAGGCGAGGGACACAGCATCTGGGTAAACTCAAAGATCCTTGAAAGACATGGTATTACAGACGACACACCCGATCCCATACCGGGGCTTGCTATTTATGTGCGTAAGAACGGACATGTGACAGGAAACTGCATTGAAGGCGCAGCGGAAATACCTATCATCCTCGACAGCTCGATGGAGCTTACCGATGAGCAGGTTGACGCAGCCCTTAAACGCTGGATTGACTTTTGCGTTGAGTACGGAGTGAGCTGCGTCTTTGATGCCGGTCTTCCGGGGGACGCAAAGTTCCATGAGAAGGTGTATAAGCGTCTGAAGGCTCTTGATGAACAGGGCAAGCTGCCCGTTTATGTTGACGGAAGCCTTGTGATCAACGCTGAGCGGGATGCCAAGGAGGGTCTTGAGGAGGTGAAGCGCTTCAATCGTGAGTACAACACGGAGCACCTTAAGGTTCATACCATGAAGATTTTCATGGACGGTACACAGAAGATCCATACCGCTGCCATGGTCACCCCTTATGTGGATGTAGATACGGTCGGAACTACTGCTTTTTCCGCAGAGGGAATCTGTGAGCTTTTGAAAAACCTCAATGAGGCGAATCTGGATCTTCATCTTCACACTGTGGGAGAGCGCGCGTCACGCACAGTACTTGATGGATATGAAATGGCCAAAAAGGAGCTGGGAGACAGCTTAAAGGTAAGGGTTACCTGTGCTCATCTGGAGATTGAGGATGACGCGGATCTGGATCGTTTCGCAAAGCTTGGCGTGATCGCGAATTTCACACCGCACTGGCATGCGGGAACCCCGGATGAGTCTGCTAAATGGCTGGGCATGGATCGCGCATGCAAGCAGTTCCGCTGCAAGACGGTCTGGGACAGCGGTGCTCTGGTCGCATGGTCCAGTGATAACATCACTTTCATGGATTTTATGACATGGAATCCTTACCTTGGTATGGAAGTCGGCATGACACGTAAGATCACCGAAAAGACCAGAAATTATGAATTTGCAAGATGCGCTACGGTATTCCCTCCGGAAGATGAGAGAATGAATATCGAAGAGATGCTGCTGGGCTTTACGATCAACGGCGCGAAGCAGCTTGGCATAGAGGATAAAAAGGGATCGATCACTGCCGGCAAGGACGCGGACTATCTGGTATTTGATCAAGACCTGCTTACGGCAGAAAAGGATGGCTTTAGCAATAACAAGCCGACGGATGTGTACTTTGCAGGAAAGAAAGTAAATTGAATTCATCTGAAGGGAGTTCAGTATATGAAAAGAGAATTTAAGGATTTGATCAGATTGGAGTCATACGAGAGCCTGAACAGTGAGATCAAGGGAGACTATGACAAGACTCATGCCGTGAAGTGCATAAACGGCACCTTCGTCGGAACCGAGGAGCACGGGGTCGCGTCGTGGCTGGGTATCCCCTTTGCGAAGCCGCCCGTGGGCGAGCGCCGCTTCAAGGCACCGGAGTATGTGGATGCAAGCGACAAGGTTTTTGAGGCTAAGTACTACGGAAAGGGTGCTTATGGCTCAACCGGCTATCCGGACAGCGTACAGAAGATAGAGTCCGAGGACTGCCTCTACTTAAACATCTGGCTCAACGAAGACGACAAGACCGAAAAGAAACCGGTAATGGTATGGATCCACGGTGGGGCATATGTTGTCGGCTCGGGATCTCAGGCCTCCTACAGCGGAGCCAACCTCGTACAGAAGCAAAGTGATATTATTATGTTAACCATCAATTACCGTCTGAACATGTACGGCTTTATGGACTTTTCGTCGGTGCCCGGCGGCGAAAACTTTGGGACTGCGCCCTGCAACGGTCTGCTCGATCAGGCCATGGCGCTTAGGTGGGTACACGAGAACATAGCTGCTTTCGGCGGCGACCCGGATAATGTGACGATCTTCGGACAAAGTGCAGGAGGCGGATCGGTGTCCATTTTACCGGTCATGAAGGAAGCTAACCGGTATTTCCAGAAGGTCATCGCCCAGAGCGGCTCGACCGCGCTGGCCTTCCCGGCCGGCTGCGAAACCGCGCAGAGCAGAACCAGGGCACTGCTCGAATACACCGGCGCAAAGACTATGGACGACATCATGGCACTGACTGAAGAGAAGCTTCAGGAAGCGTATGTCCAAGCAGTCGGCAAGTTCACGGCCTGCCCCTACTATGGAACGGAGGTACTCCCCGAGGCACCCATCGAGATGTATAAGAAGGGCTATGCGAAACACATAAGCATCATGGCAGGCAGCACGGCCGACGAGATGAGACTGTTCATGGGCGAGGGTCCCATGCTGAGCTTCGAAGAGCAAAAGATATATATCCAGCGGGCCGTGGGCGACGCAGTTCCCTGCCTGAAGGAAGAGGACAAGAAGTATTATGAGGAATTTAACAGGGTCTGCAGGTTTAAGGAGCCGGGACTGATAGAGACGGAGTTCGTGAATGAGCTTATGTTCAGGGTGCCCATGCTTAATCAGCTCGATGTACAGAGCGCATTCAACAAAACCTTCTGCTACTACTGGTCGTATCCGGGCAGCAATCCTGATGTGGGAGCAGCACATTCCGTAGAACTCATATTTGTGTTCGACGTTCGCTGTGTCGGGACGAGCAGTGCTTTCAACGGCACGAACATCCCCGAT
>JAEESA010000284.1 GCA_016286115.1 Lachnospiraceae bacterium | reverse complement strand
AAAATAGGGCAAAAAGTAAAGAGGGAGGAACCCCCGTGAGGGCACATCGGCGCGCACAAGGAAAATACCGTTCTGAGCGCAATACCAGTACAGGGCCGCCATCAGTTCATCCGCAGCATGCTGCATGCGAACCTGGGGAGACGTAAAAAGCCAGAGGATCTCTGCGCGCCGCACGGGGCAGATGTCGTCAGCCTCTTTATCTGCAAAAATGAGAAGGGAAGCCGCCGTGTCATGCCCTGTTTCTTCATCAGGCAGAACCGACCCGAACGCAACCACTCCTTTTTTTCGGAGAAGCGGAGCCTGATCTACTGTTGCCAGATTATCAAACAGCTCGTAATCCTTTACCCCGAGACGGTAAACCGACGGTTCTTCTTTCTGCGAGGCGTTCCACATGGCAAGAAGATCCTTCCCCACAGACCACAGGGGATTGATATGCTGCAGCATTCCGAAGATCCCGGCGCGGAACTGCCGGTGCGCTTCTTTTAAGCCTTCTCCTTTTTCGATCGCCTCCTGAAGTCGCGCATCCGCTTCACGAAAGGCCGCGGCCTCGGGTTCGTCCTCAAAGAGTGCTGCAAGAGGATCCATGGTGCGGTTTATGAAGAAGGCCGCGTCATTTAAGGGATGGTCTTCTCCTTCTTCCTTTATGCTGTCCTCCCACCACTTGTCATAGGACATCGTTTTGCTTTTAAGCGACGGCGTTTCCTCCATAAATTTCCGCAGGGCCTCGTCACTCTCAAGCTCCGGCCAAAATATACGTTCTTCCATCAGAAATCTGCTCCTTAACTGTTATTTTCCTCAGAATCCTGCTCTTCGTCGTTATTGAAGAGGTCGAGATCCTTTGTTTCTCCTTCCAGTTCGTCCTGCTCTTCGATGCTCTTTGGTGCCCCTTCCAGAGTCTCTTCCGTGTCTTTGGCGGCACGATCCATGATCTCCTGTTTTGAAGGATCGAGGATCCCGCTGCCGATGCCCTGGAAGGTCAGGAATTTCCCGATGTTCTTCATTCTCTTAAAGAGGTTGGTAAGGGGCCCCCAGGCTGTCGCCATTCCTCCTCCGAACAGATGGGAAGCGCCTTTGGCAAGCTCGCTGCTGTTCGGTCTGAAAATACCGGCGGGGCTTTTTTCGTCCAGATAATTGTGGTCTCTTTCCTTGTCCGCGATCAGGTCATATAAGGGACGGTAGACATTAAAATGGATGGCTGCCCGGATCCCTTCCAGAAGTCCCCGCTCTTTAAATACTTCCATGGCGCTCGGCACATTTTCGCTGTAGTACTTGATCCAGTACGCAGGACTGTGAGGGACGGGAACGGAAACCGTCGCGTAATTGATCGCCCGGCTGAAACCTCTTTTGCTGAATTGGTTGCTCCAGGTAAACAGGCTGTGAAATACCTTTGTGAAGGTGTATCCCACAGTGAACACCGGCACGGTCGCCAGATTCCATCCTGTGGCCAGTACGCCGGCTGCCGTGTTAAAGATGTTCCTGCCGACAAAACCTGCGGTAAGCCCCATGACCTTATTGGCCACATCCGAGAGCCAGTGCTGGCCCGTGGTTTTATAGGTGACGTCACGAAAAGAGGCTTTGCTGCCATCATAGGCGCTCTCCAGAATTTTATTATTGTCAAACTGATAGTTTTTATTTCCCAGCGCTCTCTGGCGGTTTTCGGAATATGACTTGGTGATGTCGTAATTTTTTCTCATCTGCTGCATTTTTTTCTCATATTCCTCTTTTTCCATGTAATGGCCTTCGCCGCCGTAGGTCCCCATCGTGTTGGATCCGGATGCTGCCATGTATTCCGTTCTTCCCGGGATCGGCAGAAATCCGGCCACGGTCCATAACCCTTTTCCGATGGCTTTTGCCGCACTTCCGACCCAGCCTGCCGCGTCAATGGCCACCTGCGTGACCTTGTAGTGGTTGCTGATATGGTCGAACTCCTTCTTGGCGTCATCAATGACCTGCGAGACTGCCTTGTTGTTCTCCCTGGATTGCTGGAAAGGCGACCAGCTTCTCCAGTACCACTTTCTTCCCCAGGAGATGATGGACCGGAGCATCACCTGCCGCTCTTCAAGCGTCATGCCTCTCCTGCGCTCAAGATAACTGTCCCAGGATTTAAACAGCGTTTCCAGCTTCCAGGACCGGCTCATAAGGTTCGAAAATTGCCCTGTGCCAAAGGAAAGTTCCTGACCCTTGAAACCATCCTCCGGAAGAAACTCCTTACTTACGTCGCGCTTGAAAACATGCTTTATGCCATCCTTTTCTACCGTTAAAAAGGGAACCTGCTCATTCTGCTGCTGCTGTTGCTGTATGTTTTCCTGCTGCTCTTCATTCATGTGCTGCTCAACGCGAAGCTCTAAGTTTTCGTTTGATTTTAAGATCTGCTCATCCATTCCTCATCTCCCTTTCGTGCAAAAACGCTTATTCGTTTGATAATATATACGATTATAATTGGGCTTGTGTGGAAACAATTATAAGATTTATGCCCTTTTTAGAATTTAAGCCTTCGTATCGCCTCCACAAGATTCCTGCCATAGTTTTCTGTCCCGAGGCAGTTGGGATGGAGGTTGTCGAGGAAGTATTCCGGGAGGTGCGGAATCAGCTCTAATCCGTCTACCACCGTGACATTTTTATACTGCCCGGCGATCTTCTTTACTTTTGCACAGAAATCGAAAAGCTTGGGCAGCTCACCGGGGAGGTCGCCGCGCCATACGGGGGATATGCAAAGGATGGGGATCTCGGTGCCGTATAGCCCGATCAGCGTCTCATAATACTCTTCCACGTCTTTCATCGTCTCGTCGCCGAACTGGTTTGTTCCCAGGGCGACAATGAGCTTATCCGGCTCATACCCTTCCATCTTCATGAGGGATTTTTTGTCGTATACATACGCGCCGATCCCCTGATTGATCAGCTCGTAGTTTAAGAGCCGGTTTGCGATGCTTACATACGTTTCGGCAGACCGTAACGGCCCGAAGCCCTGTGTGATCGAATCACCGAGCCAGAGCACTTTTTCGTTCTTTTCTGCCCTTTTGCACACGGCATCCGCCTCGAAATTCTTTATGACCACGGTCGAATCCGCAGGGAGATAGATGATGACCTTCTTCTCTCCTTCCGGCAGCGTCCAGCGGATCGTGCCTTCTTTTTCGATATCCTTTACATAAACGATCTCCCTGATCAGCCCGTTTACCGCAAGCTCGAAGGAATCAGGCGACCCTTCCCACAGGAACTTATAATCAAAGGAAACCGACACCGCCTCTGTTGTGAATTCCAGCGTTTTGGCGTTCGACGCCATGCACCTGTCGTACCAGAAGTCAGATGCGCTCTCAAAGTATTCCATCTGCTTTTCGGTATGCTGGAACGCCTGAAGGTATCCGTCCTCTGTTTCCTTAAAGGAATACGCTCCGAAATAGATCTTCTTTAATTCTTCGTTCGTCATTTCCTCATTTCCCTTCTTTACTGATATTTCACAGCAAGCATTGTAATATCGTCAAACTGGTCTCTGTTCCCCTTGAAGTCGTTAAGGCTTTTCTTCATTACTTCGATCACATCATGCGGGTTGGGATCGGTGCAGCTATTCAAAGTATTTCCTATGCGCTCGAGGTCATACAGTTCATCTTTTTCATTATGCGCTTCCGCCACGCCGTCGGTATAAACGTAGAGCATTCCGCCCTTCGGGATCCTGAAATTGTAGTTCTCATATTCCAGGCCTTCCATAATGCCCAGCGCGATCCCGTGCGGCTCCTCGAATTCCAGAAATTTCCCGTCTTCCCCGGTCAGGAACGGATATTCATGGCCTCCGTTCGCTGCGATAACTTCCCCGGAATCTGTATTCAGAATGCCGAACCAGACCGTCACAAACATGGCGTTCGGGTTATCCGC
>JAEESA010000283.1 GCA_016286115.1 Lachnospiraceae bacterium | reverse complement strand
GCCGCTGCGAAAGGAGCTGCAGCAGAGGCTGTAAGCGCGGAAAAGCCTGCGATCAAACAAACGGAAAGCGCAGAAGCTCATGCCTACAAACAGGCTGCAAGCGCAGAGAAGCCCGGCAAAACCGCTATGAGCGCCGCAGAGAAGGCGGAATATCGCTCCTCCAGCATCTATCTCTCCGGAGAGAACGTGAATTTCATAAAATATATCACGAGAGAACGCCGTATTTCGCAAAAGCAGTACATCAATGACCTGCTGAAGGAAAAGCAGGCGCAGATCGAAAAGGAGCATCCCCTGGTGACGGGAAAGAAGATCATCGACTTTAAGCAGCCGGTCCGTGCCAAATACAGGAGCAATAAGGAGAACAGCACGATATACTCGATCTCCGCTCCGAAAAGCCTGTTGGAGTATTTTGACCGCGTTTGCGAGCGGGACAATATCACCTTCAGCACCATGATGGATGAAATGATCAGTGAACAGAGAGAAGCGTTCTTAAGAGAGCAGGAGTAAGTGGGTCCAGCCAAAGCCGCTGTTTTAAACGCTTTGAAAAAATGCCACGTTTTGACACTTCCATATATAAAATGAATACTTAAAGGTACTTTCTTACTTTATTACTTGGGGGGAAAGAGTTCTTGTGAAAAATCCCGGGAGCCCGCTGACAGCAAGGCTTTCCGGGATTTTCGAAAAATTGCAAGAACCACAAAATGATATGAGAAAAGCCACAAAAAGATGAGGGTAATGCCACAAACCGATATTTTTCGCTTATTTTACGCCCGAAAAGGCAGAAAAACAGAAGAAAAACCACGGATTGACAGTTTTGAAACAAAAAGGGAGCATGAAGAAAGCGTCAGAATTTGACGGGATATTAAAACGGAAATGCCAAAAATGAACGAATTTATGGGAAAAACAGGACCTCTTGTCACTGTAAATGCCACAAATTGACAGTTTTGATGACGGGATATAAAGAGGAAATACGTTGAAAAAACCGAAAAAGCCACAGATTGATTGTTTTGAAACCGCTCCTTCCGACCACTTTTTGATAGTTTTGAAATTGTTTTGAAAGCTCTTTAAAGCCACATTTCGATAGTTTTGACTTTCCTTTAATACCACATATTGACAGTTTTGGACCGGCTGAAATACCACGGATTGATCGTTTTGCGTCCTCGTTGAAGGCCACGAATTGATAGTTTTGAGGGTCCTTTAAAAGCCACATATTGATAGTTTTGAACCACATTGTTTACAAAGATGTGGTTTTTTGTTATCATGGTATGGAGAATTCAACGGAAGGCCGCCGTGTGCAGATTTCGCGGCTTTCTTTGATACGGAGGCTTTAGGGTAATGGCGAGAGGGAACAAGCAGATCGAAGGCCAGCTGACCTTTGAAATGTGTCTGAATACGGAAAATTTTGTCTGCCAGAGTAACGCTCTGGTGGGAGGGAAGCAGGCGTTGAAGCTGAACAGCGCCAAGCTTGTGCGCGCGGCGATCATGCAGATCAAGCCGGATGACAAGGAGATCCATCCGTATAAGATCACGATCCAGGATCTGGCGAGCCTTTTGAACGTGAGCCCGACGAATATCTACCGCGATATCAACGAGATCACGGACGATATCATCAACAACCCCGTCTTCATTAAAGAAACGACCGAAAAGAGAGTGCGGTGGGTGAAGATCCCATGGGTGACCATCTGCACGTACGATTCGGATGTGGGCGTGGCGATCAAGCTGAATGACGAGCTGAAGCCGTTTCTCCTGAACCTGAAGGAGCATTATACGCAGTACGAGCTGGCGGAGGTGCTGGCCATGAAATCCGTGTACGCGATCCGCATCTTTGAGATGCTGCAGGAAAAGATCAAGGTGCGGCAGCTGCCGGCGGACGGGATCGATGTGGAAATGTCGGTGCAGGAGATAAGAGAGTGCTGTGACTGCGAGGATAAATACGAGAAATTCAACCACTTGAAGAGCCGCGTGATCGACGCGGCCGTGAACGAGATCGAGAGGACGACGTACTATTCGATGTCGTATGATTATGTAAAGAAAGGAAAGTCCGTGATCGGCTTTGTGTTCCATCTGAAGCGCGACTGGGATAAATTGATCCATGAAGGATAATGAATATCGTGATTATCTGACAGCGCTGTATAACAGAAGGTGGCTTTTTGAACAATCTCCTCTGAATGAGGGGGAAGATAAGGTCAGCCTGCTCTTTATGGACCTGGATAATTTCAAGACAGTGAATGACCTGTACGGGCACGAAGAAGGAGATGCGGTTTTGTCCACGTTTGGGAAGATCCTTCAGGAAAACGCGCAGGGCGGTTTTCCGGTCCGTATGAGCGGGGATGAGTTCGTGCTCGTTCTTCCCGGAGCGAGGGAGAAGGAAGCTCTGCAGGGGCTTTATGAGACTCTGGACAATGCGATCCTGGAGGAGGCAAGAAATCTGCCGGCCATGTCCGTGATCACGCTTTCCGCCGGAATAGCGCGTGACCAGGACCCCGCAGAAGGCTTGCAGCAGATCATCAATCGTGCGGATAACGCCATGTACGCGGCGAAAAGAGAGGGAAAGCGGTGCTGTGTCTTTTTTGAGGATATCGAGGAGAAGGCACTGTTTGAGCAGGATCTTGCGGACCATGCGCAGGAAGGGCTTGAAAAGGGGCAATTCCATATCCTGTTTTATCCGGTCTTAAACATCCAGAATCTGATGCTTGAGCAGACAAATATATTTGTTGCCTGGGAGCGGGAAAATGGAGAGGTCATCAGTCCCAAGGATTACTTCGGGATTATGGAGAGCACCGGTTTTATCCGGCAGCTCAATCTCTATTTCTTTGAAGAATTATGCAAAAACTATGACCTCAATATACACCGGGCGTCCGTCAATCAGGATATTCGATTCAGCATCCATGTGTCATGGCTTTTGCTCATTGACCGGAACATCGATAAGCGGTTGAAGGAGATCCTGGACCGGTACGGAGTTTCTGCGGACCGCATCATTCTGGCGGTGGATGAAGCCAGCGTCAGCGAGCGTGAAAGCGAAGCGGTGATCCGCAGTATGAATAAATTAAAAAAATTGGGCTTTTCCTTTAATCTGATCCACTTCGGAAAAAGCTTCAGTTCGATCCGGCTTTTCCGGGAACTGCCGGTGGATACGATCGCGTTTGATCCGAACTGGCTGCGGGATAATCTTGCGGATGAAGAAGGACGGAAGATCGTGAAATCCATGATACGGCTTGCGAAAGAGACCGGAAGGCGGATCCATGCGATCATGCTTGACGATCCGAAGCAGGTGGAATATCTTTCGGCGTATGGCTGTGACGGCGTGCAGGGAACACTCTACACCGAAGCCATGACCTTCGATGAGTACAAAGAATTCGCCCTGAAAAAGATGGCGATGGATGCCTCTGTGGTCTATCGTTTCCGGGGAAATCTGGAAGCGGAGCAGGAGGGCTATGGCGGGGAAATGATCGGTGACGGCGTGGCCTTTTCGGAAGGGATCACGGATCACTGGGGATCGATCCGGTTCCCCAGCGGGGATATCGGCAGGAATGTGGTGAACCTGCCGGCGAAGCTTTTCGCGAAGAACAGCTTTACGATCTCCTTATGGGTGAAGCCGGAAACAGTCGGGAACTGGAGCAGTGTGATCTATATGCGTTTCCTCGGAGGCTTTATCTCCGTTGTTCCCTATTCCAACGCAGAAGACGGGATCTCGGTATTCCGTGTCAGCGAGGATCAGAATGTGGGCGTTTGGCATGACGTGACCTGCCGGTCGATCCGGACGAAAGAATGGAGTTTTCTGACCGCCACGTACGACTCCGGCACGCAGAAATCCCGCTATTTTATCAACGGAAGGTTTGCCGGCGTGCGAAACGAGGTGCCGACGCTGATTG
>JAEESA010000026.1 GCA_016286115.1 Lachnospiraceae bacterium | reverse complement strand
CCTTTATCCCGGCCACGTTTCTCGCAAATTCAATGACCGCGATCTGCATGCCAAGGCAGATCCCAAAGTAGGAGATCTTCTTCGTTCTCGCGTAGTTTGCCGAGAGGATCATGCCTTCGATCCCGCGGTCGCCAAAGCCGCCCGGCACGATGATCCCGGAAACGCCATTAAGCCTCTCTTCGATGTTTTCCGCAGTCAGTTCTTCCGAGTCCAGCCACAGGATCCTTACCTTTGCATCCATAAAAAAGCCGGCGTGGGAAAGGGCTTCCGAGACGGAAAGATAGGCGTCATGAAGCTGCACGTATTTCCCGACCAGGGCGATCGTAACCTCCTGTTCAGACTTATGGATCCGGTCCACCAGCTCCTGCCAGTTCTGTAGATCCGGCTCCGGCGCACTCATGCCGAGGCCCCGTAATACAACGCCCGAAAATCCCGATTTTTCCAGCATCAGCGGTGCCTCATAGAGGCAGGGAAGCGTGCGGTTTTCGATCACGCAGTCCTCCCGGACGTTACAGAACATGGAGATCTTTTGGAAGATGCTTTTTTCAAGAGGTTCGTTGCAGCGAAGCACGATGATGTCGGGATTGATCCCCATCCCCTGCAGTTCCTTGACCGAATGCTGGGTGGGTTTGGATTTATGCTCGTTGGAGCCATGAAGAAAGGGAACTAAAGTGACGTGAATAAAGAGAGAGTTTTCTCTCCCTGTCTCGAGAGAGATCTGCCGTACGGCTTCGAGGAAGGGCTGGGATTCTATATCGCCGATCGTTCCGCCGATCTCGGTGATGACGATATCCGCGTCTCCTTCCTTCCCGGCGCGGTAAACAAATTCCTTGATCTCATTTGTGATGTGCGGTATGACCTGGACCGTGGAGCCGAGATACTCGCCCCTGCGCTCCTTGTTCAGCACGTTCCAGTAAACGCGGCCGGAGGTCAGGTTGGAATACCGCGTCAGGTTCTCGTCGATAAACCGTTCATAGTGTCCGAGATCCAGATCCGTTTCCGCCCCGTCCTCGGTGACGTAAACCTCGCCGTGCTGATACGGGCTCATGGTGCCGGGATCCACATTGATATAGGGATCCAGCTTCTGGGCCACAACCTTCAGCCCCCTTGCTTTCAGGAGCCGGCCCAGGGAAGCCGCCGTGATCCCCTTTCCGAGGCCCGAAACCACCCCGCCGGTCACAAAGATGTACTTCGTCATTTCCTCTCCCCCTTAATTGTCAAAGATTGGTATAACCCATCAGGTCACGATCCACTTCTCTCGCGGCGGCTCTGCCCTCCGCGATCGCCCAGACCACCAGAGACTGGCCGCGGTGCATGTCGCCTGCCGTATAGACCTTTGCCAGCGAAGACGCGTATTCTCCCGCCTTCGTCTTCACATTGGTCCGCCCGTCCACTTCCACGCCGAAGCTTTTCGTAACATAGTCTTCACTTCCGAGAAAACCGGCAGCGATCAGCACAAGCTGCGCCTTCACCGTTTTCTCACTCCCGGGGACCTCTTTCATCATGATCCGGCCGGTCTTTTCATCCCGTTCCGGCGTGAGGGAAACAAGAACTGCTCCCGTAAGCTCGCCTTTTTTATCCCGGATAAATTCCTTTACCGTCGTCTGATAAACCCGGGGATCTTCCCCAAAACTAAAGATCGCTTCTTCCTGGCCGTAATCCGTTTTCAGGATCCTCGGCCATTCGGGCCAGGGATTGCCTGCCGTGCGTTCCACCGGAGGCTTCTGCATCATCTCCAGCTGCGTCACGCTCTTCGCGCCCAGCCGGATGCAGGTGCCGACACAGTCGTTGCCCGTATCGCCGCCGCCGATCACGATCACGTCTTTGCCCTTCGCGAGGTCATATGGGATCTTCTTAATATCGCTGTCCAGAAGCTCCTTCGTGACCTTGGAAAGAAAATCCACCGCAAAGTAAACACCGTTTCCTTCCCTGCCCGGAGCATTAATGTCTCTCGGATGCGAAGCGCCGCAAGCCAAAATCACGCTGTCATATTCCTTTAGGAGCTTCTTCGCGTCCACCGTCTTTCCGATATCCGCGTTGACCACAAAATGAATTCCCGCCTCTTCCATCAAGGCGATCCGCCGGTCGATGACCCGCTTATCCAGCTTCATGTTCGGGATCCCGTAACGAAGGAGCCCGCCGATCCGGTCTTTGCGTTCATAGACCGTGACTTCATGGCCTCTCCGGTTCAGAGAAAGCGCTGCCGAAAGGCCCGCCGGCCCGCTGCCGACGACCGCGACTTTTTTCCCGGTCCGCACCGCCGGCGCCGGTTCTTTCACCAGTCCTTTTTCATACGCATATTCAATGACCGCGCGCTCATTTTCCTTTGTGGACACCGCGCCGTCCTTCGTCCCGCAGGTGCAGGCGGCTTCGCAAAGCGCGGGGCAGACGCGGCTCGTGAACTCCGGAAAGCTATGGGTCATGGACAGGCGTTCATAAGCCTTATCCATTTTACCCCGATACACCAGATCGTTCAACTCCGGAACAAGATTATGCAGGGGACAGCCGGACGCCATGCCGCTGATCATCCCGCCGAACTGGCAGAAGGGGATCCCGCAGTCCATGCATCGGGCTGCCTGTTTTTGCTGCTCCGCAAGCGGGAGCTGTCCGTGAAATTCCAGGAAATCCTTTGTCCTTGCCTCTTCGGAACGTACCGGTCCCAGTTTTCTTTCATATTCCAAAAATCCGGTTGTCTTACCCATTTATTACCTCCGTCATATCCCTTTGCCCGTTTCATTCATTGATGCTTTCCGCGTCCGATGCCACTAAACCCGCCTGCGGTCTTAGGCCTTGGATCGTTAAGTGCCCCTGTATGGACATCCCTGGCCTCGTTTCACTCGCTAAGGGCTGTCACAAACTCTCGAAACGCCTCGATCCTTGCCTCTTCCGGCTCCAATCCTTTTTCTTCCTGCTTCGCCATGAGCCGCAGCATTTCTTTATAGCCCGTGGGAATGATCTTCTTGAACTTCGGCGCATAATCCGTGAACGAATCCAGGATCTTCTTTCCCTTCTTCGAACCGGTCTCCTTCACATGGTCTGTGAGGATCCGCTTCAGCTCCTCCAGGTCCTTCTTTGACTCCACTTCCTCCATCGCAACAAGCTGTTTATTTAAGTTCCGGTACAGCCGGTTTTCTTCATCCAGAACATACGCCACACCGCCGCTCATGCCGGCCGCGAAGTTTTTCCCCGTAGGCCCTAAGATCACGACACAACCGCCGGTCATGTATTCGCAGCCATGCTCTCCGACGCCTTCGACTACGGCCGTCGCGCCGGAATTACGGATCGCGAACCGTTCTCCTGCCATCCCGGCGATATACACCTCACCGGAGGTTGCGCCATAGAGCGCCACATTGCCGACCAGTATATTTTCGGAGGGCTCATAACGTGCCTCTTCCGGCGCCTTGACGGTCAGCCGCCCGCCGGAAAGCCCCTTGCCGAAATAATCGTTGCTGTCGCCTGTGAGATGCAGGCTCAGCCCCTTCGGGATAAAAGCGCCGAAGCTCTGCCCACCGGAGCCCTTCGCTTCGATCGTGATCGTATCCGGTGCTAAACCCTCCGGAAAACGCCTTGTGATCTCAGCCCCAAGAAGCGTGCCGACGGTCCGGTCCGTATTTTTCACATCGGTTTTGATGCAGGCCGTGCCCTCTCCTTCCAGTGCCTTCTTTACGCTCTTTTCCGAGAGCAGCGCCCGTTCATCCAACGTTTTTTGCAGCGCGAAATCATACACCTTTTCCGGAACAAACACGGATTCCTTCCGGCTGACTCCCGACATATCGAGAAGGATCCTTGAAAGGTTGAGGCGTGCTCCGCGGTCGCCCACACCTTCCTTTACCTTCAAAAGATCGGTCCTGCCGACCAGCTCCGCCACGCTCCTCACGCCAAGCGATGCCATGATCTCCCGCAGTTCCTCCGCGATAAAGAGCATGAAGTTTTCAACGTATTCCGGTTTCCCGGCAAAGCGTTTCCGAAGCGCCGGGTCCTGGGTCGCCACGCCCATCGGGCAGGTATCCGACTGGCAGGCTCTCATCATCACGCAGCCCATCGTAATGAGCGGTGCTGTCGCAAAACCAAATTCCTCCGCGCCGAGGATCGCCGCGATCGCGACATCACGGCCGCTCATGAGCTTCCCGTCCGTTTCGATAACGACGCGGTTCCTGAGCCCGTTTGCGATCAGCGTCTGGTGCGTTTCCGCAAGGCCAAGCTCCCAGGGAAGGCCCGCATTATGGATCGAGGACAGCGGTGCCGCGCCGGTCCCGCCGTCATAGCCGGAGATCAGCACTACGCCGGCTCCCGCTTTTGCCACGCCGGCCGCAACGGTTCCCACGCCGGCTTCCGACACCAGTTTCACGGAGATCCTGGCGTCCTTATTTGCATTCTTCAGGTCATAGATCAGCTGCGCCAGATCCTCGATGGAATAGATATCATGATGCGGCGGCGGCGAGATCAGGCTGACCCCGGGGGCCACATGCCTCGTTCTCGCGATCCAGGGATAGACCTTCTTTCCGGGGAGGTGTCCTCCTTCTCCGGGCTTGGCTCCCTGCGCCATTTTGATCTGGATTTCCTTTGCACTGACTAAATATCGGCTGGTAACGCCGAAACGCGCGCTGGCCACCTGCTTGATCGCGGAATTCCGGTCCTCCTTTGTTCCGGCGGAAGCAAGACGTTCTTCGCTCTCGCCACCCTCACCGCTGTTGGACCGCCCCTGCAGATGGTTCATGGCCAGCGCCAGCGTCTGGTGAGCTTCTTCTGAAATGGATCCGTAACTCATAGCCCCTGTTTTAAACCTCTTCACGATGGAAGCAGCCGCCTCCACCTCTTCCAGAGGAACCTCTTTTCCCGGATATCTAAAGTCCAGAAGTGACCGTAGGTATCCCGTTTCTTCTCTGTTTACGAGCGTTGTATATTCCTTAAACTTTTCGTAGCTTCCTTCTCTGGTCGCCGTCTGCAGGGCGTGGATCGTCATCGGGTTATACCGGTGGTTTTCACCCTGGCTCCGCTCCTTATGCCGCCCGAGCGCTGTCAGCTCCAGATTTACGCAAAGCCCCAGCGGGTCAAAGGCGCGGCTGTGCTGCTCATCCACGGAATGCCCGATATCCTCGAGCGTGATCCCGCCCACGCGGCTCACCGTGCCCGAGAAATACTTCTCAACGACTTCCTCCGAGATGCCGATCGCCTCAAAGATCTTGCTGCCCTGATAGGACTGGATCGTGCTGATCCCCATCTTGGACGCGATCTTTACAATACCGAACAGCACCGCGTTGTCATAGTCTTCCACTGCTGCATAATAATCTTTATCAAGAAGCCCGTCTTCCACAAGCTCGCCGATCGTGGCGTGCGCAAGATAGGGGTTCACCGCCGACGCGCCGTAACCGAGAAGCGTTGCGAAATGATGCACCTCCCTCGGTTCGCCCGACTCCAGGATCAAAGACATCGCCGTACATTTCTTCGTATCCACAAGGTGCTTATGCACAGCTGCCACGGCAAGGAGCGAAGGGATCGCCACATGGTTTTCATCCACGCCGCGGTCGGAAAGGATCAGGATATTTGCCCCGCTCCGATAGGCCTTGTCCACTTCCACCGCCAGGTGCTGCAGCACCCTTGCCATCGGCGTCCTCTTATAAAACAACGTGGACACGCGTGCGACATGAAAGCCCTCCTGTTTGATATTTTCAATCTTCAAAAGATCCAGATCCGAAAGGATCGGGTTATTCACCTTCAGCACATGGCAGTTCTCCGGATCCTGCGCCAGGAGGTTCCCGTTCGTCCCCATGTACACGGTTCTCGACGTCACGATCTCTTCCCGCTGTGCATCGATCGGCGGGTTCGTGACCTGCGCGAACTGCTGCTTGAAGTAATAGAACAACGGCTGATACTGCTCCGACAGCGCTGCGATCGGCGTATCCACACCCATCGACCCGACGGTCTCATTTCCGGTCAACGCCATATTGAGGATCCCGTCGTGATAATTTTCCCATGTATAACCGAAGGCCTTATGCAGCTTTCTCCGGTATTCCCCGCTGATCTCCGGCACCTTTTTATTCGGGATCTTCAGATCCGAAAGCGCCAGGAGGTGACTATCGAGCCACTCGCCAAAGGGTTTTTGCAAAGCAAAGCGTTCCTTCACCTCTTCGTCATAAAGAACGCGTTTTTCCTTTGTATCCACAAGCAAAATTTTACCCGGATGGAGCCGCTCTTTTTTCACAATGTGGCTTTCCTCCAGCGGCAGCACACCCGTCTCCGAAGACAGGATCAGCCTCCCGTCATCCGTGACCACATACCGCGACGGGCGAAGGCCGTTCCGATCCAGGATCGCTCCCATCTGGTCCCCGTCAGAAAACAGGATCGAGGCCGGCCCATCCCAGGGCTCCATCATCGTCGCATAGTACTGATAGAAATCCCGCTCCTCCTGGGAAAGGGTCTCGTTATGCGCCCAGGGCTCCGGGATCATGATCATGGCCGAAAGCGCCAGATCCATCCCGCTCATCATCAGAAATTCCAGCACGTTATCGAGCATCGCCGAATCGGACCCGCTCTGGCTGATCACGGGCAGGACCTTTGTCATGTCCTCCTCAGAAAACATCGCGGTATACATGGTCTCTTCCCGCGCCAGCATCTTGTCCGCGTTGCCCTTGATCGTATTGATCTCTCCGTTATGGACCAGAAGGCGGTTCGGATGCGCGCGGTTCCACGACGGATTCGTATTCGTCGAAAACCGCGAATGCACCATGGCGATCGCCGACTGAAAATCCGGATCCGAAAGATCGGGATAGAAGGAGCGCAGCTGCCCCACCAGAAACATCCCCTTATACACGATCGTCCTGCACGACATGGACGGCACATACGTATTCACGCTGGACTGCTCGAACTCACGCCGGGCTACATAAAGCTTCCGGTCAAAATCAATGTCCTCCGCCACATCCGCCGGGCGTTCAATAAAGACCTGCCAGATCCGCGGCATGCAGTCTCTTGCCGCCTTCCCGAGGATCTCCGGCTTTGTCGCCACTTCTCTCCAGCCAAGGATATTCATCCCCGCCTTCTTCACAATGATCGAAAACAGGGATTTCGCCTGCCTGAGGTCAAGATCCTGCTGCGGGAAGAAGAACATGCCAACGCCATAGCCCCTGCGCCCGGGCAGCTCCACGCCCTGCTTCTTCATCTCCCGCACAAAGAATTCATGAGGGATCTGCGTCATGATCCCCACGCCGTCGCCGGTCTTCCCTTCCGCGTCCTTCCCGGCGCGGTGCTCCAGATTCTCCACAATGGAAAGGGCGTCGCCCACGATCTGGTGGCTCTCTCTCCCTTCGATGTCGATAATGGCTCCGATCCCGCAGGCATCATGCTCAAACAGCGGGTTATAAAGTCCTTTTTCTCTGATTCTCTTCCATTGATCTGTCATCTTTTTCTCTCCTGTTTTATGATCAAGAAGGTATGCAGGCCGTTAGCCTAAAGTTCCTGCACATAGCGAAAAGGCGCCCCGGGATCAACCCGAAGCGCCTTTGCTTCTCGTTCTTAACTTGAGTAATGGTACTTCAAAACGCCGGAAATGTCAAGAGGGGGATTTTTGAAATGTTTTATGCTATAATGTGCCCGTGTTCCTGTTTTGGGGCAATGCGGACGGGTCCAGCTTGCCATTTATTTTGGAGGAAAAACAATGAAAAAAAATATTGCCGTTGCTCTTGGCCTTGCACTTTCGCTTTGCGTGGGCGGCTGTGGCGCGCCGCAGCAAAGCAACAGCGCGGCTGTGCCCGCTCCTATCAACGCGGATGAGGATACGAAGGTGAGTTATCTCGGTCCGGAAGGAACCTATACGGAAGAAGCGGCAGAATTTTTCTTCGATGGAACCGGAATTCTTTTTCCGAAAGAGACCGTTAATGATGCGATCAAGGATGTGGATACGGGAGCGTCACAATACGCCGTGATCCCACAGGAGAACACGCTGGGCGGCGTGGTGACGGACTATGTGGATGCTTTGCTGGCGGAGGATGACATCTATGTGGTGGGTGAGATCATCCTTCCGATCAATCAAACACTGCTTGGCGTTCCGGGAGCAACGATCGACGATATAGAGAAGGTCTGCTCTCATGTGCAGGGACTAAGGCAGACGGAAACCTGGCGGCAGGAGAATCTGCCGGATGCGGAAACGGAAGAAATGGCAAGCACCGCTGCGGCAGCAAGCTATGTCGCGGAGCAGAAGGATAAGTCGATCGCTGCCATTGGCGCGCCCGGAGCGGCGGACCTCTACGGGTTATCTGTTCTGGCGGAAAAGATCCAGCTCACCGACGCGAACAAGACCAGATTTTATGTCCTTTCGAATGCGCCGCTGCCGGAAGGCGGTTCCCCGCGGGCGGTGTTTTCGGCAGAATGTGAAGCGAACCGGTTGGAGGATATCATTGTCTCCATGCACAATGCCGGCCTGGATCTTGTTACGGTCCATGACCGGCCGGAGGGAAGCGCCCTCGGTAAATACCGTTATATCATTGAAACGGAAAGCAAAAACGGCATTACAACGAAACAGATCGATGAAGTCACAAAGGCGGAAGAGGTCCGCTTTCTCGGCAGTTTTCAGATGATCGAAAAAACGGAGCCTGTTTCATAACCCAAACTCCATGCACAGTTTATCAAACCGCGCCTGCTCTTTTTCTTTGATCGCTTTGGACAGATCGTTCATGCAGTGATGGATGACATCGGCATCCTTTAAGACCTCATCCATTGCGCCGTCCGTTACCAGCTTATCATCATGATGATAGATCGCAGAACAGATAAGATCCGTCTCCTTATCATCCGTCAGCTTCAGTTCCCCCAGGATCTCTCTGGCAAGGTCCGCGCCCTTATGCGCATGGTCGTCATAGGATCCTGTCTTATATGCATGCAGGTCATGAAGCATCGCTGCCATCGCCGCCAGCTCCGGATCCTGTCCGCGCTTCTTCGCGATCATTTGTGCTGCGAGCGATACGCCGTACAAATGCGAAATAGCGCTCGTCCTTTTATCGGCATCTTCCATCTTATTCACTTCCGCGTCGACATATTTTCTAAGTTCTTTCAGTCTGCTCATCTTTTCTCCTCCTAAATACTTGGCAAAACACAACCAGGATCCAGCTTGTGAGACCATTATCGAAAAAGCAGAGCGTGGACGCTACGCGTTACTTAATGAGTGCAAGCTTGCGCAGCACGAATTTAGTAACGTACGCAAGCGTCCCCGAGCGAAAGCGCCTCTGCGATTCGATGATGTGTCTCGCAAGATGGATCCGTCCGCATCCGCCATGTGTAAGCAGTAACATTATAGCATAAATCCCTCTCTTGACAATTTAGCCGTTTAGAAGTACGATTACCCACGTCAAGAACAGGAAGCAAAGGCGCTTCGGGTTGAACCCGTGGCGCCTTTTTTATGCGCAGATCGGGTACCCAATCTGCTCGAATATAAGATTAACGAAAGGAAAAAACACCCATGGACGACAAGCTTCATGAAGAATGCGGCGTATTCGGGATCTATGACCCGCTCGGCGGAGCGGTGGCGGAAAAACTGTATCTCGGGCTCCTTGCTTTGCAGCACAGAGGCCAGGAATCCGCAGGGATCTCGGTATCGGATACAACGGGTCCGAAAGGGAACCTCGTGACGAAGAAGGGCATGGGGCTCGTAAGCGAGGTGTTTTCGCCGGCGATCCTGAAGGAGCTGAAAGGGAACATCGGCGTGGCGCATGTGCGTTATTCCACTACCGGGGAAAGTGTTCCCGAGAACGCGCAGCCGATCGCGATGAACTACATCAAGGGAACTCTCTCGCTCGTGCATAACGGAAACATCGTGAACGCGAAGGAGATCAAGAAGGAGCAGATGTACCGCGGGCAGGCGCATTACACGACGACGGATTCCGAGGTGCTGTCCTATGAGATCGTCAGCGAACGGACCAAAACCCCCTCGATCGAGGAAGCGGTGCGGCGTGCGGCGACGAAACTAAAGGGCGGATTCGCCTGCCTCGTGATGAGCCCACGGAAGCTCGTCGGTTTTCGCGACCCCTTCGGGATCAAACCCTTATGCCTCGGGAAGCTGGGCGACACCTTTCTTCTCGCTTCGGAAAGCGCTGCCTTCGGGGTTCTCGGCGCCGAACTTGTGAGGGATGTAAGGCCCGGCGAGATCATCACGATCACAAAGGACGGGATCAAAAGCGACACCTCCCTCTGTCATGAAAAACAGGCGCATTGCGTTTTTGAGTACATCTATTTTGCGAGGACGGATTCGATCATCGACGGAGTGGATGTGCATGAAGCGAGGCTTCGCGCCGGCAGAGCGCTGGCGAAACGAAACCCCGTGGACGCAGATCTGGTGGGCGGCGTGCCGGATTCCGGGCTTGCCGCGGCGGAAGGCTACGCCGCCGGTTCCGGGATCCCGTTTGCCCTGATCTTTCATAAGAACAGCTATATCGGAAGAAGCTTTATCAAGCCTACAACAGAAGAACGCTCCGCTGCCGTCTACAGCAAGCTGAGCGTCTTAAAAAGCGTTGTGGAAGGGAAGCGGATCGTCCTGATCGACGACTCCATCGTCCGGGGCACCACGATGGCCCGCATCATCACGATGCTTCGGAAGGCCGGCGCATCGGAGGTGCATGTCAGGATCAGTTCGCCTCCGTTTCTATACCCCTGTTATTACGGCACCGACGTACCGAGCAGCAACCAGCTCATCGCCTCCCATCACTCCGACGAGGAGATCCGAAAAACCATCGGCGCCGACTCCCTCGCCTATCTGGCTCTCGAGGACCTGAAGGAGATGACGGGCGACCTTCCCCTGTGCGCCGCCTGCTTCGACGCCGGGTATCCGGTATTATAAATTCGAGTAGAAAAAAAGGGCCGGCACATTTTTTCGTGCGCCAGCCCTTTGTATTAATTTATTATGCAGCGTCCGGAAGCTTAGCGGTGTGGGCCAGGTCGGTAATAATATTAACATGGTTTCCGGGAACATCATCAGCCGGAGCCTGCTCCGCCCCCTTCTTAATGGGTGCGGGATAGATCTCGGCAAAGTCGTTTGCCATCGAGACAGGCACATAGCCCATGTCGCTGTATTCTTTGGACTTTTTCTCCCAGTTCGCGGGATTTCCCCACTCTCTCACATCATCATCCGCGATGACCATATAAGCCTGGGCCGGATAGGCATTCTGATCCAAAGCATAATCCATCATGCTGGTATCGCTGCCGCTGTTTCCGAAAGCGAGAACCGGGCGCTGGCCGATCTCTCGCTCGATCCAGATGGCCTTGTTCGCGTTCAGGTTCTTCTGGATAAAGCCACCCGTAAAGACAAGCTCGTCTCCGGGCTCATATTTGAAATCCATATTGGACGGAACATCTTCATAGCCCTTTACCTTCACTTCAAACTCGGTTCCGATGATATGTGCCGGCGAAACATAGTCCGCGATCGGGGAATTCGCTACGATCGCCCTTGTGGTGGTGCGTTCCGTTCCGCTCACCACATAGATCGTGAAATTGTTGTCATAAAGGTACTTGACCAGCTCTACCATCGGCAGATAAAAGCCGTCGATATAGCGCATGTTCTCAAAGCTCGTCGTTTCCTTCTGCCCGAATTCCACGGCATACTCAAAAAGCTCCTGGATCGTCATCCCTGCATACGCCTTTGCGAAGTTCCTGGCCAGCTCCTCTCCCGCCGTATAACCGGGAGCGATCTCTCTGGCGGCCTCCTTCAATTCCTCCGATACCCGTTCCGGATGATCATAAAGGCAATAATTAATAAACATCATCGTGTCATAGTAGGTAAAAAAGGTCTCGCAGGTAAGCGTTCCGTCCATGTCGAAAACGGCGATCCGGTCCTTTATCGGGATATAATTCTCTTCATCCGCCGGATCCGTCACTTTGTCCACATAGCTTCTGAGGCTTTCCGCCGGCACGGAATCCGCGCTCCAGTATTTTGTCAACGGGGTCGAAACTGTGATCCTGCATTTCAGCTTCTTCCCGCCCGTCTTGGCCTTGATCACGGCGTTTCCTTCGTGCACGGCCACCACGAGGCCATCCTGGCCAACCAACGCGACTTCTGCATTGCTGCTGCTCCATTTAACGGGCTTCTTTGTTCCTGTCACCTCGAGCAATAAAGTATCCCCGATGTCCATCACAGCCTCCGTCTGGCTGATCTTCACAGCCGCCCGGATCTTCCCCGGCATCTGCATGCAGCCAAACAACACCAGCACAGCCAAAGCCAACGCTGTCAAACTCTTTAATTTTTTCATGATTCCCTCCTAACTGTTTTTTTACAGAATACCCGCATCCGATACTATCGTCAAGAGCCCATACGAACCTAATGTCAACCAAAATGTATTGGGCCGCAGCCACGCAGCCAGTGCGTGGCTCGGCGATGAAGCGTAACTTCCGAGCTCTAATTTTTTCCAAGATACAAAAAACTCAGCATCGTGATGTCGTCAAACTGCTCTGCCGCGCCGGCGAAAGAGCGGATGCTTTCCATCATGCCGGAGAGAGTCTGTTCCGGCATGACGTCGGGATTTTGGTTCAGGCATTCGATCATGCGGTCTTCACCAAAGAACTCCTCCTTTTCATTCTGGGCCTCCGGCACACCGTCCGTGTATACGAAGATCCTGTCTCCCGGATCCAGATGGAAACTATGCTCTTCGAAGATCTGATCCGGCAGGAAGGCCACGATCTTGGAATGCGGATAGATCAACAGCTGATAGTCCTCTCCCTTTCTTTTCAAGACGGGATCCTCATGGCCGGCATTACAGGCGTGGCCGTCTCCTGTTTTCAGATCGATGACCGCCAGCCATACCGTAACAAAAAAGTGCATTTCATTGTTTTCCAAAAGCTGATTATTTACCTGCTCAAGCGCTTTCCCCGGCGTCATACCGTTCTGCAGGCTGCTTCGGATCAGGCGCTTTGCGATCATCATGAAAAGAGCCGCCGGAACCCCTTTCCCGGAAACATCCGCGATGACAAGGGCAATATGATCCTCATCCAGCAAAAAGAAATCATAAAAATCCCCTCCCACCTCTTTGGCCGGCGTCATGGAAGCGTAGATATCAAAATCCGTTCGATCCGGGAAAGCCGGGAATACGCGGGGGAGCTGTCCTGTCTGGATACCCTTCGCCATATCCAGCTCCGCATCGAGCCTCTCCTGTTTTGCAGTGAGCGTAATGACACTTTCATAGTGCTTTTGGATCTCTCCGGCCATCTCATCGATGTCCCGCGCCAGGCTCCCGAATTCATCGGGCTTTTTTTTCATATCGGAAAGATGTTCCGACAGTTTTTCCCTGGATTTATCCTCCGAATAAGAGCGGATATGCTTCTGGAGTTTTAAAGCCGGACGAAGCGCGTTGAAATAGGTGAGAAGCTGCAAAACGACGTGCAGCCCCGCCATCACGATCAGGATCCACCTTTCAAATTTCAAAGTAGAGGCCCATACGCCCTGAAGCATCTCATCCACGGAAACATCAACAGACATGATCCCCTTCTGTTCCCCTATTAATCCGACCCGTGCATAGATGCCCGCGCTTTCGTTTCCGCTAACAGGGGATCGAAACATCTCGATATCCGAATTGATCTGGGAAAGGGGATCGTCCTCATCCCATTCGAACTCTGACGTGAGAAGTTCTTTCGCTATGGGCTGATTGGAAAGGTCATAGACTTCCTGCCCCGGGACAAACTGCTCCGTTTCCTCCGAGCTCTGTGTCATCAAGTCCTTGCCTGCATGCATCAGGATCCGGGCTGTATCTCCTTCTCCCGGGATCAATATATTTATGTTATCAAGGTCAAAGGTAGTAAGATGATGCTGCGTAAGTTCAATGAGGATCAGGGCGTAACAGTACTCAGCAAAAAGCTTCCGCTGCTCCGGCGGCATGGCGTTAAATTCTTCCGGAGTGACGATCTCGGATTTCGTTTCATACAAAGCACTATGCTCGTCTGTCCATTGCATGGCCGCTTCCATATCTGAAAAGGGCGGAACAGAAAGCTCCTCCCCATGATCTGCCCAAAAATCCATAAGTTCCGAATAACATGCATAAACCTCCAGCTCAACCGTGCAGGAGTTGACCTGGGATCTGAGATTTGTTCTCATGTTTTCCATGGCCTGGTTCTTAAATAAATTGAACAGCACCACCGTGCTGAGAAGCACCGTGCCGACGACCATGATCAATGTAATGATCCCGATCCTGACCAGTACGGAATCCTTCTTCATACTCCATCTCCTTCCTTACCCTTCCCCAGATACAGAAAGCACAGCATCGTGATGTCGTCAAACTGCTCTGCTTCGCCGGAGAAGGAACGAATGCTTTCCATCATGCCGGAGATGGCCTGCTCCGGAGTGGCATCGGAATTTTGGTTCAAACATTCGATCATACGGTCTGTGCCGAAGAGCTCCTCTTTCTCATTCTGCGCCTCCGGTACGCCGTCCGTATATACGAAGATCCTGTCCCCCGGATCCAGATGAAACTTATGCTCTTCATAGAGCTGATCCGGAAGGAAGGAAACTGCCATGGAATGCCTGTAGATCACCAGTTGATAATCCTCTCCCCTTTTTTTCAGCGCCGGATGCTCATGGCCGGCATTGCAGGCAATGCCATCTCCTGTTTTCAGATCGATGACCGCCAGCCAAACCGTAACAAAAAAGCCCAGTTTATTGTTTTCCAGAAGCCGGTTATTTATCTTTTCAAGCGCTTCTCCGGGAGCCATCCCGTTCTGCAGACTGCTTCGGATCAGGAGCTTTGCGATCATCATAAAGAGAGCCGCCGGAACCCCTTTCCCGGAAACATCCGCAATGACAAGGGCAAGATGGTCCTCATCCAGGAAAAAGAAATCATAGAAATCTCCGCCCACTTCTTTTGCCGGTGTCATGGAAGCGAAGATGTCAAAATCCGTTCGTTCCGGAAAAGCCGGGAAAATGCTCGGCAGCTGCTCTGCCTGGATGCCCTTCGCCACGTCTAACTCCGCGTCGAGCCGCTCCTGCTTTGCGGTAAGCTCGATGACATTCTCATAGTGCTTTTGGATCTCTCCGGCCATCTCATCAATGTCCCGTGAAAGGCTCCCAAATTCATCGGGCTTTTTTTTCATCGCGGAAAGATTTTCCGACAGTTCTTCCCTGGATTTTTTCTCCGTATAAGAACGGATATTCTTCTGGATCTTTAATGTCGGACGAAGCGCGTTGAGATAGAAGAGAAGCAGCAAAACGGCAAGAACCGCAGCCATCGCAGCCGAAATCCAACCCGCAAATCGCAGGACATCGGACCATACGCCGCGGATCAATTCATCCATGGAAACAGCAACCGACATGATCCCCTTCTGTTCCCCGTCTTTCCCGATCCGCCCGTAGATGGCCGCGCTTTCCTCGCCGTCAGCAGGAGACCGGAACAGCTCGATATCTGAATTGATCGAGGACGCTTCCGTTCCGAGTTCTGAAAAGAGAAACTCTTTTGCCCCGGGCTGAAGAGAAAGGTCATAGGCTTCCTGCCCCGGGAAGAACTGCTCCGCATCCTCAGGGCTCTGTTTTCCCATTTCCTTGTTTGTATGCATCAGGATCCGGGCAGTATCCCCTTCTCCCGGGATCAGCACCATAATGTCATCGAGATCAAAGGCAGTAAGATGTTGTAACGTAAGCTCCATGAATATCCGATTATAACAATGCTCCGCAAAGAGCTTCTGCTGCTCCGGCGGCATGGCATTAAACTCTTCCGAAGTGACGGCTTCGGCATTGATCGTATTAAAAGACGCATGTTCTTCTGCCCATCGCAGAGCACGATCTATATCCGTAAAGGGCGGAACCGAAAGCTCCGCTCCGTGATCTGCCCAATAGTCCATAAGATCCGGAAAGCATCCATAAACCTCCAGCTCAACGATGCAGGAGCTGATCTGGGATCCGAGATTTTTTTTCATGGATTCCATGGCGCGGTTCTTAAATAAAGCGAACAGGATCGCCGTGCTGAGAAACACCGTGGCGACGAACATGATCAGAGCGATGACGCCGATCCTGGCAAGTACGGATCTCTTCTTCATTCCAAACTCCACCTTTTTATCATCATGCAAGCTTCTTTTCCCTCTTCATCGATCTTTCGATCCTCTGGTAAACCTTCTTCATCGTCAGCCCCTGGACGATGGTCGTAAAGAACACGACGGCGCAGGTTCCTCCCAGAATTATGTGGTAGATCCGCTCATCAACAATGGTGACGGTGCTCATGGCAAGAGCAAGGCTTAGCCCGCCTCTTAGCCCGCCCCAGGTCAGAAGCGCAGTAAACCCGCGCCGATTATAGCCATCCGGTATCTTCCCCATGAGAAACGTGCAGACGCCCACGCTCCCGGCACGGCAAAGGAAATTGCACACAATGGCGATCAAAGATACGGTCACCACATGCCTCAGCTGCAGGATATAGATAAAGCTGAGCCCCAGGATCACATACAGGATGGAGTTCATCAGCTGATCCAGTATCTCCCAAAAGTTATCATATTTCGCGACATCCTCCGTTTCGCCCCGCGTTTCCAGCCGGGTGCGGTAGCTGGAGAACATCACGCCGCAGACCACCGATGCGATGGCGCCGGAAAACTCCAGATATTCGCAGATCAGGTAGATCGAGGACACCGCCAGCATGCTTGTAAAGATCCTTCTTGCGGAATCCTTCGTTTTCATAAAGATGGGATAGCAAAGCAGCGTGATCCCTACGCCGATCGCCACCGCGCCAAAGATCTCCCTTCCCATCACAAGGAAGAAGTTCTGCCGCTCCGTATCGATCGCCAGCATGCCGGAGAAACACACAAAGAGCGCAACGCCGACACCGTCATTCAAAAGAGACTCTCCCTCGATCAGGAAGCTGATCTTTTTCGGCAGCCCAAATTTATTCAGAATGCTGGTGGCCGCGATCGGGTCTGTCGGCGCGATGATACTGCCGAACATCAGGCAGGCCGGAAGCGTGAACCCGATATTAAGGAGGCAGGAGATCCCGTAAAAGAGCAGGCCGTAAAAGACTGCCCCAAGGAAGGTGGCCACAACAGAAAGGACTGTGACCGCCCTGGCCTGTTCCTTAAAATCCCGGATCTTCATATGGCAGGATCCGGAAAAGAGCATGAAGCAGAGGATCCCATGCATCAGGAAGGTCTGCAGATTAATGCCGTGAAGGCTATTGACAAGCGATCCCAACGGTGTGCTCTGCGTAAAGGATTCGATCAGAAGCCCAACTACGCCTATGATCATGGAAAAAAGCATCAGGGCGATCTCATTGGTAATGCGGGTCACCTTCTCGTTGAAAAGGCCGAGAGCCACAATAAGGATCATAAAGACAACAAATACATTCAGTGCATTTTGCATGGGGATTCATTCCTTTGCGAAAATTTTCTCGCCACATTATAGCACGTTTCTTCGTTCTTTGTATATGGTGGGTTCTTTTTGCCTCCTTCCAAACAAAAAAGCTTGTGAGGCACATCATCGAATCGCAGAGACGCTGCCTCTGCTTTCCTTTTCGATAATGGCCTCACAAGCCGGATCCTTTGATCACTTCCGTTGTGTTTAGATCAGGCACGCTCCTCGCGTGTCCCCCGCAGGATTTCGTCCACCGGCGTGTGGAGCAGCCCGCTTAATGCATACAGGTTGTCGATCGACGGGAGGCTCTCCCCCCGCTGCCACTTGTAGATGGCCTGCACAGACTCGAAGCCCATGTATGCGCTCACCTGCTCCACCGACAGATGCTGCTTCTCCCGGAGCTCCTTGATACGCGCCCCGGTTCTTCTTGCGTCAAGTATTGCATATTCCATCGTTTACCTCCTGTACATGATTCTCTCCTCCTCATCAACCTCCCCGTAGCGGCCATCCTCTGTGTTATAGAGGAGAAGGTTCAAATTTCCGTTTTTCCCGTAAACCCCGCCATCGATATAAAAGTGGCTCTTCCCGTCATGAAAGATCCCGTGGAAGTCCTTGTCGTTTTTCAGTTCCGCGGCTCCTCCTTTATGGTGATCGTTGACGGTTTCAAATTTTCTATATATCTATACGCCGGGAAAGGCAAAATCTATCATTTTATTTTTTCAAATGTTTCGTTCTTTGTTTACAGCACAAAAAAAGGAGCCGGCGCACAATGCGTCAGCCCCTCGGCAACTCAATCTTTTGCTTACAGCCCAAAGAGAGACGGTGTGATCAGCAGAACGGATAGGGAAGTTCGTGTTCTCACACCAACGGCACACCGAAAACCTTTAAGTCATCGAGCCTCAAAAACAACGCGCCGTTATTGATCCCATCGCGATGCCCGAGAGCGCAGCCGCCGTCGATGTCATAAAAGTTGTCATTTCGGAACGCCTTCAAGAAGTTACTCTTCTCAAGGTCATTCGTTATGTTCAAAAGAACCCTGATCACCGGAATATGGCCGGTTATGAACATGTAGTCATAGTTCATATAGATATCGGGGCGGTAGGTGTCCCAGTCGTCACGGTAAGGAGAATTCCACACAACATTCCACACCTCTTCATAGTTCATCTCGTTGTATTTCTTATTCTCAAGCCCTTCATAATAATAGGAATGGGTCAGGCAGAATTTTGTTTCCCCCACCTTTATCGTTTTCATCACATACCGGGTATTCAGCCAGTCAAGCAGGCTCTTCCTCTCGGGGAAGGTCAGTTCTTCATACTTTTCGTAGGTTATATCCCCGCCGTTGATCTCGCGCCAGAGGGATGAATTCATCCCTTTGCACTCGGCCTTTCCATCCGGATGGACCGCGGTCAGCATCAGCAGTTCATGGTTCCCGATGATCAGGTCCATGTTCTCATGGTCCTTGATATATTGAAGGATCCTGATCCCGTCCTCGCCCCTGTCGATCGCGTCGCCGATCAGGTAAAGCCGGTCATCATCCGTAAAGCCGATCTCCTTCAAGCCCTTTTCAAACGTATTCCATTGTCCATGAAGATCCGAAACCGCGTATACCGACATTTATCCTCCCTCCAAGTTATCGTGATTACTGCATTGTATCACACTTTACAATAAAGTATAAGGAAAGATAGCCTGTTTTTCATTAAACCGGTAGTTTAAATCCCGCAGGCTGCGTTCGCCCTTGGGCAAAATATTTCTTTGCGCAAAAAAAGGGGCTGTCGCACTAAGAAAGGTGCGACAGCCCCCTCTTTATGCTCAAAATACAAAAACCGCACTTCGAAAAGCGCGGCTTTTGCTGTAAAATATATTTATGCGACTAAATAAAATT
>JAEESA010000282.1 GCA_016286115.1 Lachnospiraceae bacterium | reverse complement strand
GACAAAGGCCACGCCGCCCTTGCCGGACTGGCTGTTGATCCTGACGATCGGCTCGTATTTTCTTCCGAGGTCCGTCGGATCGATCGGAAGGTAGGGCACTTCCCAGAACCCGTCGTCCCGGTCCTCCATGTAACGGATGCCCTTTTTGATCGCGTCCTGATGTGAACCGGAAAACGCGGTAAACACAAGCTTTCCGGCGTAGGGGTGCCGCGGATCCACGCGCATCTTGCAGCACCGTTCGTATACTTCGATCACTTCGTTGATGTTTTCGATATTGAGCTTCGGATTGACACCCTGGCTGAACATGTTATACGCCACAGTCAGAATATCCACGTTTCCGGTCCGTTCGCCGTTTCCGAGAAGCGTGCCCTCCACGCGGTCCGCCCCGGCTAAAAGCGCGAGCTCCGTCGCCGCGACGCCGCAGCCCCGGTCATTGTGCGGATGGATCGAGAGCGTGATCTTATCGCGGTCCTTGAAAGAACGGCTCATCCATTCGATCTGGTCCGCATAAACGTTCGGCGTGGTCTGTTCGACGGTGTTCGGCAGGTTCATGATGATCTTATCGCCCGACGCCATGTTCCAGGTGTCCTGCACCGCCGTGCAGACATCAAGCGCAAAATCCAGCTCCGTCCCCATGAAGCTCTCCGGAGAATATTCGAGCGTCAGATTCCCCTTATAGCGGGACAGGCGGTTTTTCACCATCTCCGTTCCCTCAATGGCGATCTTTTTGATCTCTTCACGGCTCATCCGAAACACCGCTTCTCTCTGAAGCGTGCTCGTGGAGTTGTAGATATGGAACACCACGTTCGGAATTCCCTCGATCGCCTCAAACGTGCGGTCGATCAAGTGCTCCCTGCACTGGGTCAGAACCTGCACCCTCACGTCATCCGGGATCCGGTCCTCTTCCACAAGCTTGCGCAAAAAGTCAAACTCGATCTGGGATGCGGCCGGGAAACCGATCTCGATCTCCTTAAAACCAAGGCGGAGCAGAAGTTCAAAAAACTCCATCTTCTCGTCCACGTTCATCGGCTCCACCAGAGCCTGATTCCCGTCCCTCAAGTCGACAGAACACCACTGCGGGGCTTTCAAGATCCTTCTGTCCGGCCAGGTTCTATCCTTAAAGTCCTCGATCGGCACGGGTTTGTATTTCTTATAATTCATCATATCGTTTCTGTAGACGTTCGCTTCGTCGCGTCGTCTTCCTCCTCTCAAAACACAGGTTAAAAGGTTCACAGCAGCTCCAGCACACCGTCACGGTCCACTGCTGCCATACATTTCTTTATTTTATCATATCTGTCAACTTCTGTATCGGGAATTTCATATCCCGAGAGCATTTCCATGATCCGGTCAGCGCTGTCGAAGTCAAAAGCGTCGACAAATTCCTTCAGCCCGGCATAGGCCTCTGCCAGCTCATCCTCCGAAATAAGCGGCTTTTCGGCTTCATTCTTCTCCTTAAGCGGAGAAAGCTTTTCCTCATAGCTTCGGTAAAGCGCCAGAAGCTCCGGCGTTTTTTCTTCGATCGCAGCCCCGTTTTCTTCATTCCCGTAAGTTTCCAGGGCAGCTGCCCGTTCACTCAGTTCCGTCGCACCGAGAAGCCTTGCGCTGCTCTTTAAGGCATGCACGAGCACCGTAAAATTCCGATAGTCCTTTTTCGCCGCATAGTCTTCGATCTCAGCGGAGCGTTCCGGGATCACCGTCAGGAAATTCTTCGCCGCTTCCAAAAGCACGTCCTTGTTTCCGCAGTTTTTGAGCGCCGCTTTAATATCCATGCCCCCGCATTCCGCAAGAACCCCTAAGTCTTCCGTTAGTTCCGGCCTTTTCCTCTCTATCTCCTCATACCCGGCTTCGCCCCTTCTATGGCATTTTTCCGCGGGAATGTATTCCAGCAGCATCTTCTCCAGCTTTTTCGTGTCTACGGGCTTGGTCAGATAGTCGATAAAGCCGGCTTCCATGTACATATCCCGCGCGCCGGAGACCGCGTTGGCCGTCAGGGCGATGACGGGCGTATCTGCGTTCAAGTTCCCTTCCAGCGTCTCCATGGCCTGTTTCGTCTCGATCCCGTCCATCTCCGGCATCCGATGGTCTAAAAGGATCACGTCGTACTTCGTCTTTTTGATCTTCTCCAGCGTCTCCGGCCCGCTTTCCGCCGTATCCACATCAATAAGGGTTTCCTGCAGGAGCCCCCGGATCACGGTCAGATTCATCGCGGTATCATCGGTCACAAGGATCTTTGCGTCCGGCGCCTGGAAAAGCGCGCTGTACTGTTCCTGTTCCTCCAAAGCAAGGCGGTAGCTTTCCTCAAAATTTCCGATCGCCTTTTTGTCCTGCACGCCCTGGAGCACCTCGAAATAAAAGTCCGACCCCTCTCCGTACACGCTCTTGACTTCCAGCTTCGTATCCATCAGGGCAAGAAGGTGCTTTACGATGCTCATGCCGAGCCCCGTACCCTCGATCGTGCGGTTCCTTATCTCCTCGATCCTTTCAAACGGGCTGAAGAGTTTACTTAAGTCCTCCTCCTTGATCCCGATCCCGGTGTCTTCGACCCGTACGGTCAAAAGGATCTTCTCCTCTGCCTGCTCCTTATAGCCGATCGTCAACGTAACCTTTCCTTTTTCCGTATATTTCACGGCGTTCGTCAGCACGTTTAAGATGCACTGTTTGATCCGGATCTCATCCCCGTAGAGAAGATGCGGGATGTTTTCATCCACATGCACTTCGAGCGCAAGCCCCTTATCGTCTGCCTTCGGGCGGGTCATGTTCACGATGTCATTCACCATCGAAGCCAGCTCATACGTCACAGGCAGGACCTCCATCTTCCCGGACTCGATCTTTGAAGAATCCAGAATGTCATTGATGATCCCAAGCAGCGTATTTCCGGCGTTTTTGATGTCGGTCGCGTACCGAAGCGTCTCTTTTTCCATGGAGCTTCTGAGGATCATCTCATCCAGCCCGAGCACCGCGTTGATCGGGGTTCGGATCTCATGGCTCATGTTGGATAAAAACTCCGATTTCGCCTTGCTGGAGGCCTCCGCCACCCGCAGGTCCTCCTTCAGCTTCTGTTCCTCCTCCACCCGATTGATGTAATGGATCACATCATGCACGGTCCGATCCACGGCATGATACAGGTCCTCGATCTCGTCCCGGGTTTTGATGTCCAGCTTCTTCACCTCGGCAACATACTCCTCGAGGCGGGACTGGGGCGTGCGTGCAAAACGCACCATGTAGGAGGAAAGCTGCGATATGGGAACCACCACCCCCGCCTGTGTAAAGGAATCCGCAAAAGCCGCCACCGGGATCGCCATGCAGAAAAGCATCAGCAGAAACTTTATCATATAGCCCAGTCCGTAATCATTGACCGCGAAGGCCATATCCTCCCCTTTGGACAGCGCAGCCTCCACGGCTTCGCTGATCCCGGCCGTAAGTTCCGAGATATCCGGCGGCAACTCATTTTCCGTCGATACTTCTTTTTTTTCTTTATTTCTCTGGGTCAGGTCAAAGGGATAGGCACCATACTCTCTTTCCTCCATCCAGTCGATGCTCTGCTCTCCCTCGACTCTCTTCTGGTTCATTTTCTGCAGATCCGGCAGCAGCAGCGTTGTAAAGCCGATGGCGGAAATAACGAGAATGATGGCTTCCGCCAGAACGATGGCCGTGATCTTTGCCCCGAGGATGTTCTTGTAAAAAACCTTCCTCTTGATCTCGTCTTCTTCCGTCTCCCGGTTATAGTAGATCAACCCGTGGTACACTCTTTCCTTGACCTTGTCCGGCGTTTTGTTAAAGAATAGATAACAGAATACGACAGCGATCAGAACCTCCGGTACGGAGGAAAGGATCGTGGCGCAGGTGCGCGCCAGGGTCGGCAGAGTAAAATCGTATTCCATGAGCATTAAAAGA
>JAEESA010000281.1 GCA_016286115.1 Lachnospiraceae bacterium | reverse complement strand
GTTTATCGCATCGTAGGCCCGCACTTCTTTGCGAACGCGATCGTCTTTTTGGAAGTGAACGGATCCGAACTGACGGCAAGGCAGAGGCAGACGGTGCTTCGGATCTTAAAGAAGGTATATGCACATGGACGGCTGGACGTGGATGATACAAAACACTGGCTGCTCGAGACTGTGACGAGCAATGTCACCTGTTCGATGGGTTTTCAGAGAAACATTATTCCGGAGCTTTCCTGTACGATGGACATTCAGGAAAGCCATATCCCGGAGATATGGAAAAAGGTTACAGGGGAAAGACTGATCCTTAGCAGCACAATTCTTGACAAGTTCGGCCATATGAGATGGGACTGGTTTTCAGCAGGGGGTGTGGCGGCTATGCTGCTCTGCTGTGATTCCATTATACATGATGGGGATAAACCTTTGGATATCGTTCGCCCCGTGGTCGATACAAACAGTGAGTCGATGATGCTCATGACGTTGAAGAAGGACGGCATCACGAAAGAGCAGACAGAAGAGGCCATTAAGTATTGCAAGGAGAAGGGAAATTTAAAGGTGATCCCGCTGCTTCTTTTGAAACGCCACGGGGAGTGGCCCTCCATGGACGGGGAGGCACGAAACACTTAAGGGTAAGGAGCAGGGAAAGGAAGAATAATAAGGATGGCATATCGAAAAGAATTCAGCGCATATAAGGGAGATCCGGGGAAACGCCGGAAGGCGGAACAGGCCGTGAAACGTGTTCTGGGAAGGATCAAGAGAAAGTATCATTCCCTGATCAGCGCCGTCGGAAGGCTGGAGCTGAAAGCGGTGCAGGAGGAGGTCCGGATCTTTGATACGGACGGGAAGCATCTCTTCTTCCAGCCGGAGAAGATCTTGAAATTGAGAGAGCCGGAAAAAAAGATGGGCATAGCGGCGCTGCATATCATTATGCACGGTATTCTCGGGCACTTTGAGAATGTGGATCTGTATAAGAAAAGAAGGCTGAACTGGGATGTGATGGATCTTACGGTCACTAGGCTTCTTTATATGATGGGGGAGATGGCCTGGGACGATCTCAACATAGTCTGCATGAGCCTGCTCGAACTGTCGGAGTCGGAACTCGGGAGTTCTTTGTATTATAAAGCTGAAAAGGATAAGGCGCTGCAGAGGAAGATCAGGAGGCTGATAACGATGCTGGAAGTCCCGGGGGTCTTAGATGACCATGCGGCGTGGGCGCTGCCGTCGCTGAAAAATGGAGAAATGGAGGGGGAGGGTTCTCCCGGAGATGACTGGAAGGAAATCCGGATGGTGCTTTTCGGGAGCCTCTGCAAAGATGAAAAAGGTCTTCTTAAAAACCCTTCGCGCGTTGTTGATTTGTTGAGTGGGGGCAGTTGCTATGGAAACAGCGCGGGAAATGGCGAAAAAGACGTGGAAGCGGAAGGGAAGGCAATCCGCTCCTACAGAGACCTGATCGATGAACTCTCTTCCAGCAGGGAGACAGTTCGTGAAGAGGACATTCTGGACCCCATTCTTTATACCTACGGGCTGGAGCTGTACGGGGACGTGCCGCTGGTGGAGCCGGTTGAGCTGGCGGAGCATAAGAGCATGAACTCCGTGGTGGTTGCAGTGGATACCAGCGGATCCTGTACGAATGAACTGGACCGGTTTTGGGAGGAAACGCTTGGCTTCTACCGGGAGATCGCATCGGACGGGGGTATGAAGAAACTGCATTTTCTGGAGTGCGATACGGGAATACAGTTTGAGAAATGCTATGAGAGCGCGGAGGAGCTTTTGTCGGAAGAAATGCATCATGGGTTTCACGGGCTTGGCGGGACCAGCTTTGAGCCCGTATTTGAGAAGGCGCAGGAGTATATCAAAGAGGGGGAGATCATCGACTGCATGATCTATTTCTCGGATGGCTGGGGGTTTTTTCCGAAGGAGAAGCCCGAGTATCCGGTCTACTTTGTACTGCCGCATGAAGAGGGCGGTTTTTTCACGGGAAACACGATCCCGGAGTGGGTTGAGGTGATCAACCTGTAATGTAAAGATGGAAGGGAGGAAACTTATTATGGAATACACGATCGCGGAAGCAAAGGAGGAGATCCGGAAGGGGATCATAGCGTATTATGCAGTGGGGGCGGACGGGAACTATCGTTACTCGATGGTTCATCGCATGCCGTTTTATTTGGAGGGACCTCCCGGGATCGGGAAAACGGAGGTCGTGAGGCAGCTTGCCGAGGATCTTTCGATCGGGTTTGTGAGCTTTTCCGTTACGCATCATACCAGGAATTCGCTGATCGGGCTTCCGGTCATAAGCGAACTTTCGGACGGGGAAAAGTATACGGAATATACCATGTCGGAGATCATCGCGAGCGTCAAAAGGGCGCAGCAGGCGGGGCATGAAAAGGGGATCCTTTTGCTGGATGAATTCAACTGTGCTTCAGAGACCATCATGCCCACGATGCTTGCGTTTTTGCAGACCAGGAACATCGGGCTTTATACGCTGCCGGACGAATGGATCATGGTCCTGTGCGGGAATCCGCCGGAGTACAACCCCCACGCGAGGCAGTTCGGACCGGCGCTTATGGACCGGGTCAGAAGCATCAAGGTCTGCAGTGATGAAAAGAGTTTTCTGGACTATGCCGGCGAGAAGAATTTCCATCCTGTCGTCAGGAATTTCCTGAAACTCAATACCCCGCTGATCTACCGTGTCATCAACGCGAAGGAGCAGTCGGAGGTGGTGACAAACCGGGGATGGGAAAATCTTTCCTGCACCATTGCGGCGTATGAGGCGGAAGGGCTGGAGCTGACGGAAAAAACAGTCTGCCAGTACATCAAGTCGCCGGAGATCGCGGAGAACTTTTATAGATTTTACTGGGTTGAGAGCAAAAGCTTCTCTGAAAAAGATGCGGAACAGATCATTTTGGGAAAAGGGACGAAAAACCTCGCGATGAAGATTGAGTCGGAAAACCTCGGTTTCAGGGAACAGACGCTTGACTTGATAGAGAAGAAGCTCCTTGGCATGGCGGCGGAACGGAAAGAGGATAAGGACAAAGGCTTAGCCGAGATCTCGAAGATGATCAGCAATGTCTTCCGGTTTCTGAAGAAATTGAAGCAGGGCGATAACCTGGTGGAGAGTTTTTATTATTTCGTTACGGAAAACGCGGATACGCTGGATGCGCTGATCACCGTGAAAAATGAGGATTACCTTGCAACGGCCCGCCGGGCTTTTGCAGAAGGGGCGTAAAGGAGAAAGCGTATGGCGAATAATAAATTCTATCGCGTGATCGCATCAGTGAAGCCGGAATGGGAAGGTTTGTTTTCCGATATGATCAGGGCATATAATGAATGTAAAGAAAAGGGGGAAGCCACGTGCTGGTTGGATATCCTGTGCAGGGTCAATCTGGAAGAAAGGCGCGTTGAGGAAGACTATCTGTATTACTATAAATGGCTTCGCCCGGCCCTCTGCAGGATCGGAGATAACGGGCACGAATTGCTTGTGGAAACCTGCATCGGAGGATCGTGTATGGATCCCGGGACAGAGGAGGAAGCTTTTTTCGGAACGTTTTGTGACAGGATCTATCAGGTCCAGGAAGTCGCGTCACTCAATTTTCTGGGGGCAGGGGAAGTGGAATGTGCGGAGGTGATCCGGGATCCGGTTCCCTGCGAATACGAAAAGGGAAAGAAGCTGGTCATTGATAAAACCATAGACCTGGATCTTTATGACATGTCAAAGCCTGTGATCTTTGAGCTTCATACCGCGTTTGAACCGGGATTTAAGCTGATGATGGATGTAATATTTAACAGCGCAAGAGAACGGGTTAAGGCGCAGGGATTAAAACAGGGGGAAGAGCTTCTTCTGCTGGAATGGCTGACGACCGCCGGCTGCAAAAATGAAGAGTTAAACACCAGGCTGGCGAATA
>JAEESA010000025.1 GCA_016286115.1 Lachnospiraceae bacterium | reverse complement strand
AATTTTATCAAAGATGAAGATGGGATCGGGACCGTTGAGGTTATTCTTATACTGGTTGTGATCATTGGTCTGATTTTGATCTTTAAAGACCAACTGACCACGCTGGTAAACAACATCTTCAAAACGATCAAGGAAAAGGCCGGTAAGGTATGAAAAAAGTACGGGGGGAGATGACGGTATTCTTAAGTCTGACCCTGATGCTGGTGGCTGCCCTCCTCTTTACATTGGTGGAGGGCGCCAGATACCGGTGCCTGGCTTCTTATGCCCGGATGGACAGCGTGATGGAGGCGAATTCGTCGTTCGCGGAATTTGACAGGGCTTTGCTGGAAGATTATGGATTGCTGTATCTGGATGATTCGTATGGAACGGGGAAGGAAAACCTGAACCGCGTGGTGTCGAGGATCATGAACCTGAGCCGTGAGAATCTGGATCCGAAAACCGGCCTGGGGACTGATTTCTTAAGGATGGAGATGAAGGAGTGCAGCATCGACGCGTATGAGCTGGCCACGGACTATAAAGGGGACGCCTTTCGAAGGCAGTTGGTGGAATTTGCCAAAGAAAACCTGCCGATGGAGGCCGTAGATATCCTGAATCTGAACAAGGCGTCACCTGTGAATGCGAAAGGAGCGGCTTCCTTTGCGGTGTTGAAGGGGAAACAAATGGGAACGCTTCGGTTGACGGATGAGGCGCCGTCCATTCCGTCGCTGGAGTTTGAAAACCCTTTGGACTTTATCGATTCGCTCTCCGGAAAGGAAGTGCTGGCGCTTGTTGCACCCAAAGACAGGACGATCTCTGTGAAGAGGGTGGATCTGAAGAATGTAACGGACAAAAGGAACAATAATGTCGGGAACTATGAAAAACATAAGGGCACGGGGATGGACAGTTTGATGTGGTATCTGATCTACATGAAACACTATTTCGGGAACTTTCTGGAACCGAAGGAGGGGAAGGCGCTGGACTATGAGATGGAATATATGCTGTATGGAAAGGACAACGACCGGAAAAACCTGGAATGTGTCTGCGGGAGGATCATGGAGATCCGGGAAGCGCTAAATCTGGCTTATCTGGAAACGGATGCGGAGAAAAGCGGGATCGCGACGATCATCGCAACGATCATTGCCCTTTTGCTGGCGAACCCGGAAGCGATAGAGGCTTTGCAGAAAGCGATCCTGCTTGCCTGGGCGCATATTGAGAGCCTGCAGGAAATGCGAAGGCTCCTGATGGGCGGAAGGATCCCGTATGTGAAGAACGCGCAAAACTGGATAACGGACGTGCTGTTTCCGGTCACTTCTTTTAGCGAGAACTTCGGAGTGGAGGATGACCCGAACGGGATCAGCTATCAGGATTTTCTGACGGCGTTTATCGCGGTCATGACCGCGAAGAAGCAGAATTACAGGATGATGAGCATGATGGAATTGAACATCCGGCAGAAGGAAGGCAAAGGAGAATTTCGAATGGACTGCATGATGCAGCGCATGGACCTGGGCTATGTATATGAAGCGAAACCGCTGTTCCTCTCGTTTGTCACGATCGGAAAGATCGACCGGGGGGCGTATCGGTTCAACGAGGAGTTTAAGATCTCCTATCTTACAGGAGACGGATAGGCAAAATCATTTGTGAAAGAAAAATAAGGAGGGTATGAAAGGGTGTCTCAGAAAACAACGAAAACAAAACCAACAAAAAAATCCCATAACTCTCTCTCTGCAAACAAGTCTATCTATACATCTTTAAGTTCTGTTCTCTTACCCAAAAAGAAACAGATTGAGGCACCCTTTCATGCCCTTCGTAAAAAATGCCGCGGATCCTTTACTGTAGAGGCAGCCGTGGCGCTGCCTCTCTTCGCGGCGTTTTTGGCGTTTATCATGTTCTTTTTCCGCATCCTGATGGTACAGCAAAACCTGGCGGAGGCGATGGAACTGAATGCGAGAAAGCTGTCGGCCGCCGCTTTTGCGGAACAATACGGTATCAGCTCCTCAGCCGTTGAGATCGGCGGCCTTGGCGCCGCGTTCGTCAAAGTCAATAAAGATTATCAGGAACGGTCGAATGGAGAGGGAAGCCGCTATTTTACGTTTGGCGATGCGGGCTTAAGCCTCGTCGGTTCGGACATGAACGGGGATTATGTGACCCTGCAGGGGTCCTGCGCGATGGAGTTTCCGATCGCCTTTTTCGGGAACAAGACCTGGCTTGTCAGGCATACGGTGAAAGCCAGGAAGTGGACGGGGTATGCGCCGGAAGGGGATAAGGCTGAAACGGAAGAGGACATCTGGGTGTATATCACTCCACACGGCACGGTCTACCATAAGGAAAGGGACTGCACGTATCTCAAGCTTTCGACCAGTTCGGTGCCGGCCGCGGAGGTGGGTTCTCTTCGAAATAAGGACGGGTCACGGTATACGCCCTGTGAGATCTGCGGGAACAGGGCAAGCGGCAGCAGTCTGGTCTATATCACGGACTACGGAACCAGCTATCACACGATGGTCAGCTGCAGCGGGCTAAAGCGCGGGATCGATATGATCCGGCTGAAGGAAGCGGAGGAAAAAGGATATGGCGCTTGTTCAAGATGCGGGTAATAATCTGATCATACGTTGTGTGCTCGTGCTCATTCTTTTATATATCATGTCGATCGAGGATGTGCGGTCGAAGGAACTGACGGTGATCCCTGTGCTTATCTTTGGTGCTGCCGGGGCGGCTTTGTCGCTGTTGTCCTGCGGGCGGAACATACCGGAAATGATCTCCGGCGGCGCGATCGGCGGAGTCCTTATCTTTATCTCAGCTGCTACCGGAGGGAAACTGGGACTCGGAGACGGGCTCGTGGTGATGATGATCGGGCTGACGCTCGGGTTTTCTTTGACATTTATCCTGGTGTGTGTAAGCCTCCTTCTGGGCGCGTTGTTTGCGCTTTTTCTTCTGGTGGTAAAAAAGAAGGGGAGAAATGCGGAATATCCCTATATGCCGTTTCTTCTTATAACATATGTGGGGGTGCTGACGGCGGTATGAAAACGGGGAAACTATGCCGGAATGCCGGCATTGGGGTGAAAACGGGGAAAAAGCTAAAGGGCGTATATACGATAGAGGCAGCGATCATCATTCCAATGGTTTTATTTACGATGTCCGCCGGGATCCGCATCGGGATCGACCTTTACCTGTCCGCTGAGAAGATGGCGGCGGACGTGCGGGAAGTGGTGGAAGAGAACGAGGTGAAGACGATCCACATGATCCGCGCGGCGGGCGGGTTTGCGAATGCGGCGGGTATTACGAATAATTAAGGAAACCGCAGATCCTTCCGGCAGCTGGAGAAAAAAATGAAAAAAGGACAAGAGGATGAGGACGGAATATAGACGAAATCTGAATAAGAGTTACCTGATCCTGACGGATCGGGAAACGGAAGAATGCTTTGAATGGAAAATGCTCGAAAATAACAGGATCAGAGGGCTTCTGCCGGTACACTGCCGGCACAATGCCGGGGAGAGCGCAGCCTGGTATGATATTTCCGGAACGCAGTCATTGGACCGGTATCTTGAGACGGCGCCCGTCGATGGCAGGTTTTTCCGCATGCTTTTAAGCGAACTGAAGCGGATGGGTGAACTCTTGCCGTCCTATCTCCTGCTCCAGCAGGATCTTCTTCTGGATCCGGAGTTGATCTTTATCCGGCATGACGGAACGCAGGTCTATTTCTGTTATCATCCCGAAACGACAAAGGATCTGTTCCTTGCGCTTCGGGAACTCATGGAGATGCTGCTGCAGCGTGTGGATCACCGGGATGAGGAGGCAGTGCGTACGGCTTACGCGATCTATCAGATCACGACGGAAGGGGAGTTTGACCTCGATATGCTCTTGAAGGAGACGGAAAATAAAACCCCGGAACACAGGATAAGATATGAGGAGCCGGAGCCGGAACCGGAGAAACCGGGCGGCAGGGTATTCTTTCCGATGGAGGAACCGAAGGAAAAACCGAGAAGAAAAGGTTTTCATTTTCTGAAACGAAAGAAGGAAGAACCTTCGGAAGAGAGCTTATTTGACGAGCTCGTCAGGATGCGCCGGGGGCAGGAAGAGTATAGGAACCCGGGAGGGAGCCGGGATGCAGAGTTGTATCGTGACCCGGAGGAGTACCATGATCCGGAAGAGTATCAGGAACCGGATCGATCCAGGAGATCAAAGGAAAGGAGAGCTTCGGAAAAAAGGAGGGTTTCTTCGGACAGGGAATTTAGCAAAAGAGAACCGGAAACTGTGACGGGGAGCAGGCTCTATCCAGAAGAAAACACGACGTATCTGAATCCGGCGGAAGACCGCGCCAGAGGGGTTCTCCGGTATCTAGGCCATGGCACGGAAAGCGATCTGACGATCGAAACCGTTCCGTTTCTGATCGGTACGCGCGAAGGCCTGCCGGGACAAATGGATTCTCAGGCTGTAAGCCGGCAGCACGCAAGGATCACAAAGGAGGGCGAGGATTACTACCTTGAAGATTTAAATTCCACGAATGGGACGTTCCATAACGGGGAGGAACTGAGCTACCGCCTGAAGGTACGGCTCTTTCCGAATGATCACATACGGTTTGCGGATGAAGAGTTCCTCTTCCTATAGGAACTTGAATTTATGGCCTTTATTCTCTATACTGAATTCATAGTGTATTTTCTAGGCAGAAACCCGCATGCAGAGAAGCCCGGAAGAGGATCGTATTTCCCGGCGAGAGGTTTCGGCCCTAAGGAGGGGAGAACATGAAGGTCAATATCTATTACGGCGGACGGGGAATGCTGGATGACCCCACCCTCTATGTGCTCCGGAAAATTGAAGAAGTGCTGCGGGAACTTCGCGTGACGGTAGAGCGGTTCAATATCTACGAGATGAAGAACAGCATTACGACACTTCCCCAGACATTGAAGGACGCGGACGGCATAATTCTGGCCACCACCGTGGAATGGCTGGGGATCGGCGGCTATATGCAGCAGTTTCTGGATGCCTGCTGGCTTTATGGGGATAAGGAGAAGATCGCGCAGACCTATATGCAGCCGATCGTCATGTCCCAGACCTATGGTGAGCGGGAGAGCGAGCTGACGCTGAAGAACGCGTGGGAGATTCTGGGCGGATTGCCGTGTAGCGGGATCTGCGGGTATGTGGAAGACCTTGTGACGTTTGAGATGAACCAGGAATATACGCTGATGATCGAGAAATCGGCGGAAAACCTGTATCGCACGATCTCCCAGAAGATCCGGAGCCTCCCTTGCAGCAATCAGGCCGTGAAACGCACCGTTTCAAGGACCAGGCAGATGGAGCTGACGCCGCAGGAGAGCGAGCAGCTTTCAAGATATGTTTCGGATGACAATTATGTTCAGACCAGCAAGGAAGACCTGGAAGAGCTGACGACGATCTTCAGGGATATGATGGGGCAGGATCCCGGAGAAGATGAAACGCCCTATATCATGGACCTGCAGTCGCATTTTGTGACGCAGGAAGATCTGAACGCGGTGTATCTCTTTACCTTTGAGGGCAGGCCGAAGTCCCTGATCATAGAGATCCATAACGCGGACCTTACGCTGCGGTACGGAGGAAACGAGCAGGCGGATGTATACGTCCGACTGAAGCCGGAGACCATGGACAGCATTATCGGCGGAAGGAAGACCTTCCAAAGGGCCTTTATGGGCGGCGAGATGACGGCGAAGGGTGATTTCAAGACGCTGCGGATGCTGGACGAAGCGTTCCATTTTTCCTGAAATGGTTCGACACGGTTTTTGAAACCGGATGGTAATAATTCATAAAAGAAGGAGAGAGTGAGATGAGTGATTGTATTTTCTGCAAACTGGCGAATGGCGAGATCCCGACAAACCGGATCTATGAAGACGAGGACTTTTCCATAATCCTGGACGCAAGCCCTGCGACAAAAGGGCATGCGCTGATCCTTCCGAAAAAACACGCGGCGAATCTTTTTGAACTGCCGGAGGAAACGGCGGAGAAGGTTTTGCCTCTTGCGAAAAAGGCAGCGGCGCATATGAAGGAGGTTCTTCAGTGCGATGGCCTTCATCTGGTGCAGAATAACGGTGAGGCAGCCGGACAGACGGTCTTCCATTTCCATATGCATCTGATCCCGAGATATAAAGAGGGACCAAATATGCTTATCTGGCCCCACGAATATTTTACTGATGAAGAAATGAAAGGGATCTGCGAACAGCTTTCGTTCTAGGAAGCTGCTTCCTCGATCACCGAAATGACTTTTCCGACAGCATCCGCGATGGTGCTTTCCTCCATCGCCTGGCGGTATTTGTCCCTGTTTTGATAGAGCTCCCGAATGGAGGAGACCAGCGTCTGATCCGTCATCTTTTCTTCCTGCAGCACCATGCTGTAGCCCTGGTTCTCAAAGGAACCTGCGTTCAGGATCTGATCGCCGCGGCTGGCGGAAAGCGGAAGAGGGATCAGAAGATTCGGTTTCCGCAGCGCCAGAAGCTCGCAGATCGCGTTGGCGCCTGCACGGGAAAGGACGATATCCGTGGCCGCAAAGAGGTCGGGAAGCTCTTCCCTCGCGTATTCGAGCTGTTTATAGCCGGCAAGGCCTTCTTTGGTAGCGTCCAGATTGCCGCTGCCGCATAAGTGAATAACCTGAAAGTCCTGTAACAAGGCGGGAAGCGCCTGCCGAAGGACTTCATTGATATGGACCGAGCCGGTGCTTCCTCCCATCATGAGAAGTACCGGTTTCTTTTCATCAAAGCCGGCATAGGAGAGGCCTTTCGCCTTATCGCCCGAGAGCAGCTCCGTTCGGATGGGGCAGCCGGTCAGAACGGCTTTTCCTTCCGGGAGATGTTTCATGGTCTCCGGGAAATTGCAGCAGATCCGGAAGCAGTGCGGGATCGAGAGCCGGTTCGCAAGCCCCGGGGTCATGTCAGACTCGTGAAGGATCGCCGGAACATGGCATCTCTTGGCCGCTCCGACGACGGGTACGGAAACAAAACCGCCTTTGCTGAAGATCACGTCCGGTTTCAGCTGCTTCAGGAGTTTGATGGCCTGATGAAAACCCTTCTGAACACGGAAAGGGTCCGTGAAATTTTTCCAGTCAAAATAGCGGCGCAGTTTCCCGGAAGAAATGCCGAAATATGGAATTCCCGCCTTTTCCGCGAGGTCTTTTTCGATCCCGTTCAGCGAGCCGATATAATAGATTTCATAGCCCAGGCTTTTCAACCGGGGAACAAGGGCCAGATTTGGGGTAACATGTCCGGCGGTCCCCCCGCCGGTCAATACTATCTTCTTCATATTAAAGAATCTATTATGATTGCGGGAAAAAGTCAAGCAATGTATAATAAGGAAAAACCCGTTTGGGGAGAAAAGGAGAGTGGTTAGGATGGAAAAAGTAACCTTTGACTACAAAAAAGCGAGCCCGTTTATCTCGGAGGATGAGGTAAAGCTGATGGAAAAGCTCGTCCAGAGCGCAAAAGAGACCCTGGTGAAAAAAGAGGGAGCAGGGAATGATTTTGTGGGCTGGCTGGATCTGCCGGTGGATTATGACAAAGAGGAATTTGACCGGATCAAGAAGGCAGCGGACCGCATTAAAGGGGATTCGGAAGTCCTCGTGGTGATCGGGATCGGCGGAAGCTATCTCGGCGCGCGCGCGGCTATCGAATTCCTGCGTCACGGGTTCTATAACAATATTCCGAAGGAACAGAGAAAAACGCCGGAGATCTATTTCTGCGGGAACAGCATCAGCACCTCTTATCTGGCAGGGCTGATGGATGTGATCGGAGACAGGGACTTCTCCGTGAACGTGATCTCAAAATCAGGCACGACGACGGAGCCGGCGATCGCATTCAGGATCTTCAAGGAAAAACTGGAGGCGAAGTACGGAAAAGAAGAGGCAGCCAAGAGGATCTATGCGACAACGGACAAAGCCCGGGGAGCGCTGAAGAACCTCGCGACGGAAGAAGGCTATGAAACCTTTGTGGTTCCGGATGACGTGGGCGGAAGATTTTCGGTGCTGACCGCCGTGGGCCTGCTCCCGATCGCCGTCAGCGGTGCTGATATCGATAAACTCATGGAAGGAGCCGCATCCGGGAGAAAACGCGCCATGGAAGCTCCGTTTGCGGAAAATGACGCTCTGCAGTATGCCGCGATCCGCAATATCCTTCTTCGGAAAGGAAAGGCGATCGAGATCCTGGCCAACTACGAGCCCAGCCTGCATTACATCTCGGAATGGTGGAAGCAGCTTTACGGCGAGAGCGAGGGCAAGGATCAGAAGGGTCTGTTCCCGGCGTCCGTCGACCTTACCACGGACCTTCATTCCATGGGGCAGTATATTCAGGACGGCGCGCGCATCCTCTTTGAGACTGTGATGAACGTTGAAAAATCCAGAGAAACGATCGTGATCAAAGAAGAAGAGGTGGATCTGGACGGACTGAACTATCTGGCCGGCAAGGACGTGGATTTTGTGAATAAGAACGCCATGAACGGAACTGTGCTTGCGCATACGGACGGGAATGTGCCGAACCTGATGGTGACGATCCCGGAACAGAATGAGTTTTATCTTGGCGAACTCTTCTATTTCTTCGAGTTTGCGGTCGGCGTCAGCGGTTATGTGCTTGGAGTGAATCCCTTTAACCAGCCCGGCGTGGAAAGCTATAAGAAGAATATGTTTGCCCTTCTCGGCAAGCCCGGCTATGAAGAAATGAGGAAGGAGCTGTTGGATCGCTTATGAATACGGATTGCGATGTGGCCGTTGTTGGTGCAGTAAACGTAGACATCGGAGGAAAACCATTCGCAGCATTCCGGAAAAATGATTCCAATCCCGGACAAGTACGCCTCACCCTTGGAGGGGTGGGGCGTAATATTGCTCACAATCTGGCGCTCCTCGGAAACCATGTGCAGTTTATCACAGCGGCGGGTACGGATGAGAACGGAAGAGAGCTGGAGATCCAATGCCAGGACCTTGGGATCGACATTTCGGGAAGCTATCGGTCCCGCGCGGAACGGACATCTTCTTATTTATATATTGATAACGAGAAGGGAGAGCTCATGGCCGCGGTCTCGGATATGGAGATCGTGCGGAATCTGACGCCGGAGTTTCTGGCGGATAAGATGGAGGGCTTAAACAGCAGCAAAGCGCTTGTTTTGGACACGAACCTTCCGGAAGAGACCGTGGCGGCGCTTAGCGAAAATGCTAAAATTCCCGTATTTGCGGAACCGGTGTCCACCGTAAAGGCCATGAAACTGAAAAATGTGCTCTCGCTGCTCCATACGATCACGCCAAATACGCTTGAAGCATCCGCGCTTTCGGACCTTCCGCTGGATCTTTCGAACAGGGACGATTACCGCCGGGTCGGGGAGGCGCTGCTGCAAAAAGGCGTGAAACATGTCGTGATCACCGCCGGCGACAAGGGTGCGTATTGCTGCGACCGGGAAGGAGAGGCGGTTTTACCTGCACTTAAGGGAAAACAGGTCAACGGAAACGGCTGCGGGGACGCGCTGATGGCGGGACTTGTCACGGGCTTCGTAAAAGATCTTCCGTTTCAGGAAAGCGTATGCATAGGCATGGCGGCGGCCGTCTGCACTTTGGAAACAGAAAAAACAAATAATGACAGCATGACTTTGGAAATGGTCATGGAAAGGGCAAAGGAGATAAAAATATGAAAGCGGAATTCAAAGCATCGGAAGAGGTAAAATACGCGGTATCACAGGGCAAACCGGTGGTGGCCTTGGAATCCACGATCATTTCTCATGGGATGCCGTATCCGAAAAACGTGGAAACGGCTCTGGAAGTAGAGAAGATCATCCGGGACAAGGGCGCAGTGCCCGCTACGACAGCCATTATCGGCGGCGTGCTGACCGCAGGTCTTTCCAAAGATGAAATTGAATATCTCGGAAAAGAAGGCCAGAAGGTGACAAAGGTTTCCCGCAGGGACATTCCTGTGATCTGCGCCCGGAAAATGGATGGGGCTTCCACGGTGGCGACCACTATGATCATCGCGAATATGGCCGGGATCAAAATCTTCGCGACCGGCGGGATCGGCGGCGTGCATCGCGGTGCGGAAACGACATTTGATATCTCCGCGGATCTCGAAGAACTGGCACAAACGCCGGTGAACGTGGTCTGCGCCGGCGCCAAGGCGATCCTGGATCTGCCGCTGACGCTTGAATATCTGGAAACCAGAGGCGTGACCGTGCTCGGTTATCAGACGGATGAGCTGCCGGCGTTCTATACGAGAAAAAGCGGCCTTTCCGTGGATTATCGGGTGGATACGGCAAAAGAACTGGCGCAGCTGATCCGGACAAAGGAAACGCTCGGCCTTAAGGGCGGGTATCTCATCACGAACCCGATCCCGGAAGAATACTCCATGGATCCGGACGTGATCCAGAAGGCCATCGACCAGGCGATCGAAGAGTCAAAAGCGCAGGGGATCAAGGGAAAAGCAACGACGCCCTTCCTGCTGGCGAGGGTTGCGGAGCTGACCGGCGGCGACAGCCTGGCCTCCAATATCCGCCTTGTCTATAATAATGCTGCATTGGCGGCCGAAATGGCGGTGGAATATTCCAATTTATTACAGAATTGTTAAAAAAACTTGACAACCGAAAAAAACCGTGCTAATCTCTCCGTGTAACAGATTTGTAACAATATGTAACAAATTGGAGAGAATTGTGTTATGAATAGAAACAGGAAAGTGATCAGCGGTGCAATTATATCAGGTATGCTCGCGGTTGCAACTACTGTATCCAGTGCAAGTCTGGTTTCGGGAGCAGGGCTCACCGGACGGACCGCCGGGATCTTCTCGGATATGGAAAAGATCTATTCCGGAAAAACCACCACGGCGACAACGGTATTGGAAAAGAAAGCAGCAAAACCTTTAGAGAGAACAGTATACGCCGGCGCTCTTTCCGAGCTGGGTGAAAACCTTGCCATAGCGACAGGGCTTCAGGAAGAAAAGGAAAGCCTTGAAACTACGAAGCTGGAAACAGTGACGGAAGCACTGGAATCTGTGAATGCGGATATGGAAGTTTCCATGGAGCCGGAAACGGAGCTCATGGGCGCGGTAGACTTTGACGCAGCGGTTCCCGGGGAAGAGTCGGTAGCAGCAGTTGTTGAGGAAGAAGTAAACGCACCCGAGCCGGTGGAAGCCAATGTGGAAGAAAAAGCTCCGGAAGCCGTAGAGCCTGAAGAGGAGGTTATTCCCGAGGAAGCAGCTCCGGCATTGACCGAAGAACAGCTTGCCTGGGAAAACAAACTCATGGTCACGGTGGAAGAGTCCCTGAACATCCGCTCTGATGCCAATGAGGAAAGCGAGGTTGTCGGTAAGCTGTATGCTGGCTCTGCCGCAGACATCATCGAGATCGGACCGGAATGGACACATATCACTTCCGGTGGAGTAGAAGGTTTTGTAAAGAACGAATATTGTGTATTCGGGCAGGAAGCGTTTGAATATGCCAAAGAGCATTGCCCGCTGGTGGCCACGACCACTACGGAAGCTCTTCGCCTCCGCGAGGACGGAGCAGAGGATGCCGGGATCATCAGCACCCTCGAAGAAGGCACAAACCTTTATGTTTCGAATGAAAATGAAGAAAACAGTGACTGGCTCTTTGTTTCCTATAATGGAACAGACGGTTACGTATCCAGTGATTATGTTGAGGTTTCGCTGAGCATCGGTGAGGCGATCTCAATCGAAGAAGAACAAGCCAGGATCGCCGCAGAAGAAGCGGAGAGGAAAAAGAAGGAACAGGCCCAGAGCGGTGGCTCTTCTTCCGGGTCCGGCCGTACAAACAACGGCGCGGTGGCAGCGGATGCAAGTGACGTAGCTCTTCTCGGAGCGCTGATCCAGTGTGAAGCCGGAAATGAATGCTATGAAGGCCAGGTTGCTGTCGGAGCGGCAGTTATGAACCGTCTTCGCAGCGGCGCATACGGCGGATCCGTTCGTTCCGTGATCTATGCAGCAGGCCAGTTCTCCCCCGCAGGCAGCGGGCAGGTTGACGCAGTGCTTGCCTCCGGAGTAAAAGGAAGCTGCCTCCAGGCGGCGCAGGAAGCCTTGAACGGTGTTTCCAACATCGGCGGCTGCGTGTACTTCCGTAACGTAAGCTGCGGACACGACGGCATCGTGATCGGAAACCACGTATTCTGGTAAGATAAACTGAGATAATGTAAGGAAAGAGCCTTTCGATTTTGAAAGGCTCTTTTTTTCTTGACTTTTAGGAGCAAAAGAGTAATATGTTCATACTACTCACTTTTCAACTATTTTGAGATAAGATCATGGAAACGAAAGAAGAAGCCAGAGCCTACCGCCTGACAGTGCGGGAGAGCCTGGTAGGAGACAGACAATTTTATAAACGCGTAGGCATGATCGTGCTTCCCATCATTGTGCAAAACACGCTTTCCAACGTGGTGAGCCTTCTGGACAACGTGATGGTGGGGCGTGTTGGAACTCTGCCGATGAGCGCGGTGGCGATCTCGAATCAGCTGCTGTTCGTATTCTATGTCTGTGTGTTCGGATTGCTGGCCGGCGCCGGCATCTACGGAACGCAGTTTTTCGGCAAGGGCGATATGGAAGGCGTGAGGAACACGCTCCGATTCAAAATCGTAGCCTGCATGATCCTGTGTGTGGCCGTGATCCTTTTGTTTTCGCTGGCGCAGGATCCGTTGATCCGGCTCTATATCGCGGATACGACCTCGGAAGCGGAGGCAGCGGCGACGCTTGCCTATGGGAAACAGTATCTTTCCATCATGCTGATCGGCCTGATCCCGACCGGGATCACCCAGTGTGTGGCCGGAACCATGCGCGAAGGCGGGAAAACGATCCTTCCGATGGTGGCGTCCATGACAGCCATGACAGTAAACTTTTTCCTGAATCTGCTGCTGATCTTCGGCTATCTCGGCTTTCCGAGAATGGGCGTGGCCGGCGCGGCCGTGGCGACGGTGATCTCGCGGTTCGTAGAGGTCTTTGTGATCTTCATCGGATACAAGAGAAAACCGGAGAAATACCGGTTCATGAAGGGATTGCTCAAGAACTTCCGCGTTCCGAAGGAGCTGATCCCGCCATTGATGAAGAATGCGATGCCGCTGCTTTTGAATGAGTTTTTGTGGAGCTTTTCCCAGGCGGTCCTTCTGCAGTCCTATTCGGTCCGCGGGATCGGCGCGATCGCTTCGCTGAACATCTGCTTTACGGTGTCGAACATCTTCAACGAGGTGTTCTTATCCCTCGGTTCGGCGGCAGGAATCGTGATCGGGCAGGAGCTCGGGGCAAACCGGCTGATCAGCGCGAAACGTTCGGCCTGGCGGATGGCGGCGCTGTCCTTTACGGCCTGTTTGGTTTCGGGCGCGGTGATGTTTTTGGTGGCACCGCTGATCCCGCAGGTTTACAATACGGAGAATGAGATCCGGGAGCTGGCGGCGTCCTGTATCCGGGTGGTTTCCGTCTTTATGCCGATCAACGCGCTGTGCAATGTTTTTTATTTCACCTTGCGTTCCGGCGGAAAGATCCTCGTTACCTTCCTATTTGACTTTTGCTTTGCCTGGGGCGGATCGGTGCCGGTGGCGTTCATCGTCACGCATTTTACGGATCTTCCGGTTCTTTGGTGCTTTGTGTTGGTGCAATGCGTTGAGATATTTAAGGCCGGAACAGGCTTTTTCCTGATCAAACGGGGGAAGTGGATCAATAATCTTGTCGGTAAACCGGTTGCGCAGTAGCGCGATAATCAGTATAATAGTATTTTATTTATGATAAAACGGAGGTGGCCGCCTGTGAACCTGAAAGGAAGAAACTTTTTAAAACTGCTGGATTATACGCCGGAGGAGATCAATTATCTTATCGATCTTTCCGCTGAACTGAAGGCAAAGAAGAAAAACGGGATCCTGATGACGAAAGAACTGGAGGGAAAGAACATTGCCCTGATCTTTGAGAAGACCAGTACGAGAACCCGTTGCTCCTTCGAGGTGGCGGCGCATGATCTCGGCATGCAGGTGACCTATCTGGATCCTTCCGCTTCCCAGATCGGAAGGAAGGAAAGCATTGCCGATACGGCCCGTGTGCTGGGCAGAATGTTTGACGGGATCGAATACCGCGGATACGGGCAGGAGATCGTGGAAGAGCTGGCGAAGCATGCCGGCGTACCGGTATGGAACGGGCTCACGAATGAGTTCCACCCGACCCAGATGATCGCGGATATGCTGACAATACGGGAGCATAAAGGGGATCTGGAGGGAAAGAAGCTTGTATACTTTGGCGATGCCAGGTATAATATGGGAAATTCCCTGATGGTAACCTGCGCGAAGCTTGGCATGAATTACACAGCCTGCACCAACCGCGCTTATTTCCCGGATAAGGAGCTGGTGAAGACCTGCAAAACGATCGCGGAGGAAACCGGTTCCGTAATTGAACTGACGGAAGACGTGAAAACCGCCGCCGCGGATGCGGACGTGCTGTATACGGACGTTTGGGTTTCCATGGGAGAGCCGGAAAGCGTGTGGAAGGAGAGGATCGATGCCTTCCTGCCCTATCAGGTCAATAAGGAGGTGCTGGATCAGGCGTCAAAGGACTGCGTGTTCATGCATTGCCTGCCCGCCTTCCATGATCTGAAGACGGCGATCGGACGGGATGTTTATGAGAAATTCGGTTTGAAGGAGCTTGAAGTGACGGATGAGGTCTTTGAAGGACCGCGGTCCATCGTCTTTGACGAGGCGGAGAACCGCATGCATTCGATCAAGGCGATCATGTATGCCACTCTGAAATGAAAACAAAGCTATTAAGAAGATTAAAAGAGGCCGGGGGTTTTATCTCCGGTCAGACCCTTTGCAGGGAACTCCAATGCTCCAGAACTGCGGTCTGGAAAGGGATGGATGGATTAAAAACCGCCGGATACGAGATCGAATCGGTGCCGAATAAAGGCTATCGGCTGGTTTCCTGCCCGGATGTGATCACGGCAGAGGCCCTGCTTTCGGAAGCAAAAAGCCGGTGGGTTTTGAATGAGGCGGTCTGTTTCACGGAAACGGATTCCACGAATGAACAGGCGAAGCTGATCGCACTGCAGGGCGGCAAAGAAGGAACTCTTGTGGCGGCGGAGGCGCAGAGCGCCGGAAAGGGAAGAAAAGGCAGAAGCTTTGTTTCTCCCGCAGGCGAAGGGATCTTCATGAGCCTTTTGCTGCGCCCGAAGGTGCGGATCGAAGACGCCGCAAGGATCACTTTGGTGGCGGCACTGGCCGTGCAGGAGGGGCTTAAGGAAACGACGGGGCTGGACTGCCGGATCAAGTGGCCGAATGATATTGTGATCCATGGGAAAAAACTGACGGGGATCTTGACCGAGATGTCTCTCGAAGAGGACCGGATCTCCTACGTTGTGGTCGGGATCGGGATCAACGTGAACAACAGGGCTTTTCCGAAGGAACTGCAAAGCCTGGCGACCTCGGTTTTTCTTGAAACAGGGAAGGAAACCTATCGGGCGAAGCTGATCGCGGAGGTGATGGACCGGTTTGAAAAAAACTACGAAGTGTATTTGAAGACCGGGGACCTGACGGAGCTGTATGTGAAGTACAATTCCCTCCTTGTGAACATGGATGAGCGCGTAAAGGTTTTAGATGAGCAAGATCCTTATGAGGGAGTGTCCCGCGGGATCAATGAAAAAGGGGAGCTTCTTGTATCCACGGAGCAGGGGGTCCGAAGTGTGGCATACGGAGAAGTATCCGTCAGGGGAGTGTACGGTTATGTATGATGAAGAAGTGGTATTGTGCGGGTCCAGCGCCTACACAAAAACCTTTTATCTGAATGAGGAATTTGACGCGCTTCCGGAAACGGTGAAGGAGGAACTCAAGATCCTGTGTGTCCTTTTTACCGAGGATGTGGGCGGCGTGCTGACGCTGGTTTTTGATGAGGAAGGAAACCTGTCTTTTCGAACGGAATGTGAAGAGGACGATATCCTTTATGACGAGATCGGCTCGGTACTGAAGATCAAGCAATATCAGAGAGAAAAGACGGAACTGATGGAATCCCTTGAGAAATATTTCAAGGTTGTTTTTTTGGGAGAAGACTATGCTGCTGACGATTGACGTAGGAAACACAAATATCACGTTCGGCGTTTTTGAAGGAAAAGAGGTACGGGTCACGTTCCGCATGATGACGCCGACCCGCCGGACATCGGATGAATACGGTCTGGATATCCGTGGACTTGTAAGTTATAACGGGGTTGATCCGAATGAGATCCGTCACGTGATCATCTCTTCGGTGGTGCCTGCGGTCATGCATTCTCTGAGCAGCGCGATCGTGAAATATTTCAAGATCACCCCGCTTGTAGTCGGGCCTGGGGTGAAGACGGGGATCAGGATCGTGACCGGAAACCCGGGCCAGATCGGTGCGGACCGTATCGTGGACGCGGTGGGAGCGTTGGAATATGGCGGCCCTGTGATCGCGATCGATTACGGAACAGCCACAACCTATGACCTGATCGGCGCAAACGGAGATTTTCTGACCGGGATCACGGCGCCCGGGATCCGCATGTCGGCAAAGGCCTTGTGGGAAGATACGGCTAAACTGCCCGAAATTGAGATCGTGAAACCGCCGTCCATTATGGCAAAGGACACGACCGAATCCATGCAGGCGGGCTTGATCTACGGGCAGATCGGCCAGACCGAATACATTATCCGCGCCCTGAAAGAGGCGTCGGGGCTGAAAGACGCCAAGGTGATCGCTACCGGCGGATTGGGGCGGATCATCTCGGATGAAACGGATGAGATCCAGGTTTATGATCCAAATCTGACATTGAACGGCATGCGGCTGATCTATGAGCGAAACAAAAATTAAGCCCCTGGCCATCGGCTCTCTTACCTTAAAAAACAATCTGATCCTCGGCCCCATGGCGGGAGTGACGGATCTGCCGTTTCGGCTTCTTGCGGCGGAACAGGGCGCCGGCTTATGCTGCATGGAAATGGTCAGCGCAAAGGGGATCCTTTATAAGAACAAGAATACGGGGAAACTCCTGGAGATCCATGAAAAGGAGCATCCGGTTTCGCTCCAACTTTTCGGCTCGGAGCCGGAGGTGCTCTCAAAAGCGGTAGAGGATATCAGGGACGTTCCGTTTGACATTCTGGATCTAAACATGGGCTGCCCGATGCCAAAGATCGTAAATAACGGTGACGGTTCGGCTCTGATGCGCGATCCCGATAAGGCGGCGCGCGTGGTGGAAGCGATGGTAAAAGCCACAGACCGGCCCGTGACCGTGAAGATCCGAAAGGGCTATTCTCCGACGGAGCTGAACGCGGTAGAGGTCGCGAAAGCGGTCGAAGCGGCGGGCGCCAAAGCGATCACGGTGCATGGCAGAACGAAGGACCAGCTCTATTCCGGAACAGCAGACCTCAACGTGATCCGTGAGGTGAAGGAAGCCGTATCGATCCCCGTGATCGGAAACGGAGACCTGCATAATTACAGGGACGTGGAGCGTATGCAAAAGGAAACCGGGTGCGATGGCTTTATGATCGCGCGCGGAGCGAGAGGAAACCCCTGGATCTTTTCGGGAATATTGACATATTTTGAGACCGGAAAGGAACCGGAGCGGCCCACGATGGAAGAGATCAAAAAAATGCTCCTCCGGCACGCGGCTCTTCTTGTGGAATATAAGGGAGAATACACAGGGATCCGCGAAATGCGCCGCCACGCCGCGTATTATACAGCCGGCTGGCCGAATTCCGCCGGTCTGCGCAGACTCCTTTCCCGGATCGAAACTCTCGGAGAGCTTAAGGAAGTTATTACAAGATGTGTATAAATTTATGAAAAAGGAGAGAGAAACCATGCGAAAAACCAAACCTACCCTGCTGCTCATGACAATGCTTGCAGCACTTTTCCTGTCCTGCTTTTGCTTTATGCCGGATCAGGCCGAAGCTGCGCAGAAGATGGAGCTCAGCCGTAAGAAGACGACCCTGTATGTCGGTGATTCGGAGAAACTGTTCGTGGTGAACGCAACTTCTGAACAAAGAAACCGGATCAAATGGAAGACTACGGACGCAGAAATAGTAACGGTTACGAAGAAAGGTGAGATCACGGCGGAAGCCGCCGGTGAAGCCACCGTTACCGCGAAACTCGCCGGTAAAAAGTATAAATGCGTTGTGACCGTAAAGGACCCCGGCGCAGAGTATTATGAAGTTCCGGAAGAAGGAAACCAGATCTATCAGGATGATGTCGCTCCGGAAATGACATCCGCAGCTTTTTGGTTCGGGAGAGTGAAAAAGCCGTATGATGTTCTGATGGATCAGGAAGCGATCGCGGAACTGAATGCGAAGGACTATGCCGCAGACGGGACCAATATGGTTGATCTGAAGAACAGATCCACTGCCTATGACAGTGAAACGGCAAAGACCAATCTGACGAAGGAACTGATGGAAGACGTCAGAGTCGGCAGGATCGGTTCTCATGAAACGATCTGGAAAGACGGACAGGAACTGAACGCGGAGGCGATCGATGCCTGGTTTGCCGAGATGAAGGCGAACATTGAAAATGCTGAGACGCGGACAGATGATACGAGAAAATACGGGATCTGTGTAAAACGCGCGGATCTTTGGATGGCGCCGACCAACGCGCTGGTCGGATGGTCCGAAAAAGATGCGGACAGTGAATTTATAAACTCTTCCGTATTGGTCAACGAACCGGTTCTGATGGGCCTGACCACAGCGGATGGGCAGTATGTGCATGTACTTACATCCAATGTCTCCGGCTGGGTTGAAGCGGATCATTTTGCAGTGGTCGATGATAAGGACGCCTGGTTGGCGCAGTGGGATTTTACGGGAAGGGATGATGTGCTCATTGTGACCGACGCCCACATTGCTTTAGAAGAATCCAACCTTGCTCCGAGAACCTCCAAGCTGGATCTACACCTCGGAACGCAGCTTCCGCTGGTCCCGAAAGAAAAGCTGCAGGGAGTGGCGGAACGTTACCCCTGGTACAGCTATACGGTTTATCTCCCGGTCAGGGGTGAGGATGGAAAGCTCGAAAGAGAAATGGCGCTGATCTCTTCTCATAATAAGGTCAGCATCGGCTTCCCCGAAATGAATGAGAAAAACATTCTGACGATCGCCTTCAACTGCCTCGGAAACCGCTACGGTTGGGGCGGAATGCTGGGATCCATGGATTGCTCCCTCTATACCAGAAGCATCTACCGGTGCTTCGGTCTGGAACTTCCGCGGAATACGAACTTGCAGACAGTTATGCCTGTAATTAAAACAGAAATAACGGAATTCACGAAAGAACAAAAGAAATAATTACTTTACAGCCTGGCTCCGTGTTCGCTTTTGATTTTCCTGGG
>JAEESA010000280.1 GCA_016286115.1 Lachnospiraceae bacterium | reverse complement strand
CCCGTGGAGGGTCCTCTCATCGTAATGGATCAGTGGATGTATCACAGCCGCCTTTATGCCGCAGCGAATTACGTTAAGACCAGGGACGATCTGGACCTGATCCAGCTTAACTCCTTCGGCTGCGGGTTGGACGCGGTCACAACAGACGAAGTCAGCGATATTCTGACGGATTCCGGAAAAATTTATACATGCTTAAAGATTGATGAGGTAAATAATCTCGGCGCAGCCAGGATAAGGATCCGCTCCCTTCTCGCCGCGATCCGCGTACGGGAGCGGGAAAACCGCCCCAGGGAGATCGTCCCCGCATCCTATCACCGTGTCATCTTCACCGAAGAAATGCGGAAGAATTATACGATCCTCTGTCCGCAGATGTCTCCGATCCATTTCGAGATCATCGCTCCGGCCTTCCGCGCCGCCGGCTACAACCTTGTGATCCCGGAAGTCGAGCAGAATGATATTATTAACTCAGGACTTAAATTTGTTAATAACGACGCGTGTTATCCGTCTTTGATCGTTGTCGGCCAGATCATGCACGCCATCCGCACCGGAAACTATGATATGGAGCGGACCGCCGTGCTGATGACGCAGACCGGCGGCGGCTGCCGCGCCAGCAACTACATCGGCTTCATCCGCCGCGCGCTGAAGAAGGCGGGTTACGACCACGTTCCGGTTCTCTCCCTCAACATGGTGGGGCTGGAAAAGAACCCCGGCTTCAAATTCACGCCCAAGCTGGTCCAGCGCGGGCTCTACGGGCTCGTCTTCGGTGATATCTTCATGCGCTGCCTCTATCGGATGCGCCCCTATGAAAAGGAGCCCGGCAGCGCTGACCGTATGCATCATAAGTGGAAACGCAAGGTCATCCGCTTCCTCACCGCGGATGGTCCGATATCCCATACCGTTTACAAGAAATTAATTCGTGCAATAATAAATGATTTCGACAATCTTCCGATCACGGATGAGAAAAAGCCCCGTGTCGGCGTCGTCGGCGAGATCCTCGTGAAGTTCCATCCCGTCGGCAATAACCACCTTGTCGAGCTTCTGGAGCATGAAGGCGCCGAAGCCGTCATGCCGGATCTGATGGACTTCATCCTCTATTGCTGCTATAACACGAATTTCAAGGCAGATATGCTGGGCTTCAGCAACAAAACCCGGTTTTACAATAACCTCGGGATCAAAGCCTTAGAATGGTTAAGAGCGCCGGCCCGGAAGGAATTCGAACGCTCCAGGCATTTTGACCCGCCGGTCCATATCGAAAAGCTCGCGGAATACGCCGAACCGATCGTGTCCACGGGCAACCAGACCGGCGAAGGCTGGTTTTTAACCGGGGAAATGATGGAGCTGATCCATCAGGGCGTGCCGAATATCGTCTGCACGCAGCCCTTTGGCTGCCTTCCGAACCATATCGTCGGCAAGGGCGTCATCAAGAAGCTGCGCCACATGAACCCGCTTTCCAATATCGTCGCGATCGACTACGATCCCGGCGCGTCGGAGGTGAACCAGCTGAACCGCATCAAGCTCATGCTCTCTTCCGCCCTGAAGAACATGAACCGGCAGACAGATCCAAAAAACGATGAAACAGCCAAAACTCATGCGGCAGATCAGTCTGTTTAAGCGCGGTCTGAAAAGCACAAAACAATTATATGAGGATTAAATTATGGATAAAAACTCGTTTCTTTTAATGATCGATTACCTGAAGGGGAAAAATGTATATGTGCAGACCCATAACTTCCCGGATCCGGACGCCATCGGCTCCGCTTACGGATTGGCCAATATCCTCCGGCATTACAACATTCCCTCGACCTTATGCTATGTCGGGCAGATCGACCGCGTCAACACCCGAAAGATGACGGAATTCTGCCACATTACGATCCTCTCGGAAGCAGAGATCGGACCCACGATGAAGGAGGAGGATCCGATCATCTGCGTGGATTCCCAGAAGGGCGGCGGCAACATCAAGGACCTCCCCGGCGACGAGATTGCCTGTATCGATCATCACCCGCTTGTCACGGGAGAAAACTACCGCTATCTCGACGTCCGTAAAACGGGAAGCTGTGCCACGCTGATCGCCGAGTACCACAGGGACCTTGGCATCACGCCCGATCTCTACACCGCCACAGCGCTCCTCTACGGGCTGAAAATGGACACGCTCCACTTTACCCGCGGCGTCACGCCCGAAGACATCGAGATGTTCGGCTATCTCTTCCCATACGCCTCCACAGCGATCCTACAGGAGCTGACCACGAGCAACCTTGAGTTCAACGACCTCCGCGCCTACGGCTCCGCGATCGAGAACATTTACGTATACAACCGCATCGGTTTCGCCGGCATCCCCTTCAGCTGTCCGGATGCCCAGATCGCCGTGGTCTCCGACTTCATCCTCTCCCTTGACGAGGTGGAGGTCGCCGTGATCTACTCCACCCGTGACGACGGCATCAAGTTCTCGGTCCGCTCCGAAACTCCCACCATAGACGCCGGCAAGCTCATTGCCACCGCCCTCTCCGGCCTCGGTTCCGGCGGCGGCCACTCCTTTATGGCAGGCGGCCTCATTTTCCATCACAACATCCCCAGCCTCGGCACCTACCCCGACGACAAGATCCGCGACCTCTTCATGAGCGCCTTAGAACAGCAGAAAAAAGAGTAGCGATTACAAAAACAGGCCCTCTCAGGCTGATGTACCTGAGAGGGCCGTATTGTGATAAATATTCCGTAAATTAATTCAACATTTTATTTCGCAAGATCCAGCATCAATTCATTGCTTCTCTGCACGAACGCACTCATCTCTTCGGGAGTCAGCGCGCGGTTGCTGATCTTGGCCAGATCATAGAGCTGCTGGCAGAACATCGGCACCTTCTCTGCGTCGCGGTTCTCCAGGATGAAGCGTACGAGCGCATGGTTCTCGTTCAGGATCAATGTCTCGTTCTGCGGCCCGCCGAACATTCCCATATCCAATCCGGATCCCGCATACATCTTCATCATGTCCTGCATTCTCCGTCCTTCTTCCGAAACGGTCAGCATCGAAGAAATCTTATCGTCTTTTAACTTCTCGACTTTCACCTGCAGCTGCTCGATATTCAGAGCTTTCCTGAAGATCTCCGTAAGGCCGTCGACCACTTCCTGGCTGGTCTCGCCGTCCTCGGCTTTCATGGCCTCATTCACGTCCGAATCGATGCGGCAGAACTTATAGCGCTCGTTTCTCTGCTCGAGCTGCGTGATGAACGAGGTGTCGATCATCCGGTCCAGGATCACGGCCTGCGTGCCGTTCTCCTTGAACATGTTGATGTACTGGCCCTGCTGCTTCTCATCCGTAACATAGTAGATGACCTTGCGCTCGTCCTTCGGTTCCTCTTTATCATCAGCGCTGTCATCGGATGCTTCCGCGTCTGCAGTTTCGGCCTTGTCTTCCGCCGGCTCCCCGCCGCCCTCAGCGCCTTCTGCCTTCGCCTCTTCTTCCTTGCTTTCCTCTTCTTTCACCAATAATTCAGGCAGGGTTAAATATTCATGGTCCAAATTCTTGAAGAGGATGTAGTCGTTCATCTTGTCGCAGAACTTGGTATCCTTGAGGCAGCCGAACTTGATGAAGGGGCTGATGTCGTCCCAGAACTTCTCGTAGTTCTCCTTGTCGGTCTTGCACATGCCGGTCAGCTTGTCCGCCACCTTCTTGGTGATGAAATCCGAGATCTTGGTCACGAACCCGTCGTTCTGCAGCGCCGAACGGGAAACATTGAGCGGCAGATCCGGGCAGTCGATGACGCCCTTGAGCAGCATCAAGAATTCCGGGATCACTTCCTTGATGTTATCCGCGATGAAGACCTGGTTGTTGTAGAGCTTGATCGTTCCCTCGATGGAATCGTACTCTGTATTGATCTTCGGGAAATATAAAATCCCCTTTAAATTAAACGGATAATCCATGTTCAAATGGATCCAGAAGAGCGG
>JAEESA010000279.1 GCA_016286115.1 Lachnospiraceae bacterium | reverse complement strand
ACGGAAACGAGCGCACTCTTACCAGAAGCGGTCGGACCGATGATCCCGACGATCTCTCCCGGCGCCGCGGAGAACGTGATCCCCTTCAGCACATCCTCTCCGTCATTTCCGTAACGCAGAGCCACATTTTCAAACCGGATCCTCTCCTTCGTATCCTGAAACGCTTTCGGCTCTTTTGCCTGCTTCTGCGCCGGCTCTATAGACAACATCTCAGAGATCCTGCCCGCGCTGGCAAGCCCCCTTGTCAGCAGCACAATCAAATTCGCAAGCTTAATAAGCTCCACCAAAATCTGCGCCATATAATTGATCAGCGCGACGGTCTGTCCCTGCGTCAATTCCCCGATGCTGACCCGGATCCCGCCGAAATACAATATCGCCACCGTCCCCGCGTTTACGATCGCATAGGTCAGCGGGTTCGTCAGCGCCGAGATCGCCGCCGCTTTTTTCTGCATGCGGTTTAGCGCATTATTCTCCTTTTTGAACTCCTCTTCTTCCTGTTTTTCTCTCCCAAACGCCCGGATCACTCGGACCCCGGAGAGGCTCTCTCTCGTCAACAAAAGCAGCTGATCCAGCTTCTTCTGGTTTTTCTTAAACCGCGGGATCGTCAGCGCCATGATCAATGCAACGATCAACGACAGCGCGGGGATCACCACCGCAAAGATCAGCGACATCCGCACATCCACCACCGCGGCCATGATCCATGCTCCCGCCACGATAAAGGGCGAACGCAGCAGGAGGCGCAGGGTCATATTCAGCATATTCTGCGTCTGATTGATATCCACGGTCTGCCGCGTGATCAGCGTGCTGACGCCCTGCCTGTCTAAATCTGCATAGGAAAGCCCCATAATATGCGTAAACGCAGCCTCCCTCAGCGACGTTCCGAACCCTGTCGCCGCCTTTGCAGCGAAGTACTGCGCCGTGATCGAAAACGCCATTCCGACAGCTGCCAGAAGGAAAAGCTCCAGCCCGTAATGCCAGATCTCCTTCCCGTCCCCATGCGCAATTCCCTGATCGATCAGCGCCGCCACCACGAGCGGGACCAGAAGCTCAAACCCCGCCTCCAGCATCTTAAAGAGCGGCGCGAGGATACATTCTTTTCTATATGGTTTTAAGTAAGGTAATAAGGTTTTCATGTCTTGAAATTATATCATCTCAATACCGAATATGATATAGTATTTTCAGGAGGTGCTTTTCCATGTTATCGTTTCGGGACCCCAAGGGCATAATAAAACTCTCTGATGTCGATCCGAAATATCAAAAAAATCTGATCGGCTTCTTCAAGGAAAACCAGGACATTCTTATCGTCGAAACAGCTCCGGGACAATACTGCACGTTGGTTTCCCTGCTCTCTTCCAAGCCGTCGGCCGACATTCGCGTAAAGTGTGATGATAATGTCTTTAAGAACAGCTATCCCTTCGTGTATCACTATCGATACGCGATCGCCGTAAATGAAAACAACGAGCCCGTTCACATCGTCGAATACCTGTTTTCAACCTATGGTCACTTCTACGAATACAGCGGCGGCCTGGATATGTGGTTTTTGGATTCCTTTGGATGTCTGATCTTACATGACTGCAATGAGTTTTCCGTCGAGCTTTGCAAAACAGCGCTCCGGCTCTGGAAAGGAAAGCGTCTGGTCTTAGTCGGCGGAAGCTGGGCCGAAGTCATCCCCTTCCTTCCGGATCTTCCCGGCGTTGAAAGCTTTTGGGAGGATGAACTGACCGATGAACGTTTTGCAGATCTGCGGGGTGATCTGGTCTCTCTCAATATTATCCACGGGATCCCCCATAATGAGCCGATCTCCCGTTTCAATTCCGGCGTTGCCTATTACGACGAGGTGATGCCCTTTACGTACCTTTTTTCCAATCTGACGCATCCCGGAGAGGATCACCCGGATAAAGAATTCTGCATCATAAACAGCGACTATTCTTTTCTGGGCCTTCTCACTGTTTATTCCAAAGCGGCGGATATTGCCCGTTATGTAAAGGCAAAGGGCTATATTCCTCTGATCCGGCTGAGCAACACCGATAGCAGCATCTACTCCACCGACCCGGACACAGACGTATGGAACATGTTTTTCTGTCAACCGGAGGGATATACCCTCGAGGATATAAAAAGCAGCAAGAACGTTATCATCGCTCCGCCCGTCTATAACGGATCGGTGCTGTCCAATCTCATGGGACGCTTCAACAACGAGGTAAAGCTGACCTGGCCTGACGGCTTATATAACAGCAGAGTAACGCAGTATCTGAAAGAAAAGGAGGAGAAATTCCTTCCCTATCCGGAATCTACGCTGGGCGTTTTAGTACGCGGTACGGATTATGCAAAGGGGAATTTCCAGAATCATCCCAAGCATGCCACTCCGGAAATGGTGGCGGAAAAAATCGATGAGATCTGGGATCAATGGGGAGGACTGTCCTATATCTTTCTGGCAACAGAGGATAAGGAATACTGTGATTATTTTGCAAAGCGATATGAAGGGAGGATCTTCTTTACCGATCAGCGGAGATTTTCCACTGAAAACAACGGCGAAAGCCTGACCGACGCCCTAAACCGGGATCCGGACCGGGACGGCTTTTTACTTGGCGCAGACTACCTTTTATCCATTGAGCTTCTTGCCAAATGCCGCTCGTTCATCGCTTCCGGCGGCTGCACCGGAGTATATCAGGTCCGGGCACAGAACGCCGGAAAATATGAGCATGAATATGTATTTGAGTTAGGCTTCAATAAATAACAAATTTATCGAAGGGTCAGCTCGACGGGGCAATGATCCGAGCCGAAGATCCCGGTATGGATCGCCGCTCCCTCAAGGCGGTCCTTTAAGCTGTCCGATGCGATAAAGTAGTCGATACGCCAGCCGGTGTTTTTCTCTCTGGCGTGGAAACGGTAAGACCACCATGAATAGATATCGGCCCTGTCCGGATAAAAGAACCGGAAGGTATCGATATACCCGTCCTGAAGAAGGACTGTCATCTTTTCTCTTTCTTCATCCGTGAAGCCCGGATTTTTATGGTTCGTTTTCGGGTTCTTCAGATCGATCTCCTGATGGGCCGTGTTCAGATCCCCGCACAGGATCACGCCCTTTTTCTCCCGAAGGCTGTTCAGATACGAATGAAGCGCATCCTCCCATTCCATCCGATATGCCAGGCGCTTTAATTCATCCTGGGAGTTCGGCGTATAGCAGCACACCAGATAAAAATCCTCATACTCCGCCGTAATGAGCCGGCCTTCCTGATCGTGTTCCTCGATCCCCATTCCGTATTCCACGGACAACGGCTCTGCTTTGGAAAAAACAGCCGTGCCGGAATACCCTTTCTTTATCGCGTAATTCCAATAGTCATGATACCCTTCCAGAGGAAGCTCGATCTGGCTCTTCTGCAGCTTCGTCTCCTGCAGGCAGAAGATGTCGGCATCCAACGCGTTGAAGGAATCCATAAAGCCTTTTTGCACACAGGCCCGCAGCCCGTTTACGTTCCATGAGATCAGTTTCATACTTCGTTCAGATCCTTTCGAACCGAGTCTATCTCTTCCCAGAGTTCGTCCCTTCCCTGCTTTGTCACGGCAGAAAAAGGAAGCAGCTTACTTTCCTCATCCGCTCCGAGGCCGAGGCGGATCGCCTTCAGCTTTTTTGCTGTTTCGGAGCGTTTGATCTTATCCAGCTTCGTGGCAACGATGAATGGCCGATACCCCTGCGAAAGGATCCACTCGTACATGAGCTTATCGTTCGCGCCGGGGTCGTGCCGGATATCGATCAAAAGAAAGACCTCCTTGAGCTGTCGGGAGGTCTTTAAATATCGTTCCACCATCTGCCCCATTTTCTGTTTCTCACTCTCGGGCATCTTTGCATATCCATAGCCCGGAAGATCCACAAAATAGAGTTCCTGATTGATATTGTAAAAATTAACGGTCACGGTCTTTCCCGGCTGCGCCGAGGTCCTGGCATAGGACTTCCGGTTCATCAGGGCATTGAT
>JAEESA010000024.1 GCA_016286115.1 Lachnospiraceae bacterium | reverse complement strand
GAACCGCTTTTCCAGACCCTTTAAGTCGGTGAGCTCGATCAGTTCATTCACTCTCTCCCGGATCTTCTCCGCCGGCTGCTTTTTCACCTTCAGACCGAAGGCGATGTTTTCATACACGTTCATATACCGGAACAGCGCATAGCTCTGGAACACAAAGCCGATCCCGCGCTCTGTCGGCGACAGATTGTTCACGACTTTTCCGTCGATCAGGACCTCACCGCTGTCGGCGTTTTCGAGTCCCGCGATGATCCTGAGGATCGTGGTCTTTCCGCTTCCGGACGGTCCCAAAAGCGCCGCGAGCTTTCCCTTCTCGATCCCGAAGCTCACGTGATCCGAAGCCGTAAAGTTACCGAAATTTTTATTGATGTCTTTTACTTCGACGTACATAGTTTTCTCCTATTAATCCTGCTCCTGCTGCCGCACGGCGGCCTTCTTCTCGTTCCTGTATTCAAAGATGCTGCGGATGACAAGGATCGCAACCGCGGCGATCACAAGGAGCGACGACACCGAAAAGGCAGCGACGATGGAATCGGACGATCCCGAAAGGTACAGCGCATCGATCTCAAGCGGCAGGGTGAAGGTTTCCCCTCTGGTCTTCGAAAGCGCGTTGACCGCGCCAAATTCCCCCAGCGCTCTGGCCGCGCAAAGGATCATGCCGTAAATAAGCGCCCACTTGATGTGCGGAAACGTGATCTTCCGAAAGATCGTGAAGCCCTTCGCGCCCATCATTGCCGCGGCTTCTTCCTCGTCTTTTCCGACAGCGTTCAGCACCGGAATGATCTCCCTCGATACAAACGGGAAGGTCACAAAGATCGTGGCCAGCACCACGCCCGGGATCGCGAACACGATCTTGATATCCAATACCTCCAGCAAAGGCGACGCCCAGCCCATGCGGCCGAACATCATGATGTAGGAAAGGCCCGCGATGACCGGCGAGATCGAAAACGGAATGTCAATGAGTGCCGCCAGGACCTGTTTTCCCTTGAATTCATACCGGGTCAGCACCCAGGACGCGATGATCCCGAAGATCGTATTGACGAGGACCGCGATCCCCGTGGCGATCAGCGTGACCTTGATCGCGGAAAGAACCGTTTTCGTCGTGATGGACGTGAAAAAGAACTCCGCCCCTTTGCTGAGCGCATTCGCGATCACACTGACCAGCGGGATCACGAGCATCAGGATCACGAACACCGTGCTGATGGTTATGAGTACGATTTTTCCTGTTTTGCTTTGTTTTCTCATATGTTACCTCAGTTACCTTAAACCTGTTCTCCTCGCCTGCCGGATCTGGATCACGTTGATGACCAGAAGCAAAGCAAAGGAGATGATCAGCATGACAAGCGCGACAGCCGTTGCTCCCGCATAGTCAAGATAATTCAGTTTCTGCATGATGATATAAGAAACGACCTGCGTATGCTCCTTTGCGCTGTTACCAGCGATGTAGATGACGCTGCCGTATTCGCCGATGCCGCGCGCCAGCGCGAGCCCGAAACCGGTCAAAAGCGCAGGCCGAAGCTCCGGAAGCACGACCTTGAAAAAGGTCCTGGCCGGCGAAGCGCCGAGCGTATAGGCTGCCTCTTCAAACTGTGGATCCAGCTTCGCAAGGACCGGCTGCACGGTACGCACCACAAAGGGGATCCCGATAAAGACCATCGCCACGATGATCCCGAGATGCGTGTAGGAGACCTTGAGGCCAAGAGACGCAAGAGGTTTCCCGAAAAAGCCGGTATCTGCAAAAAGCTTGGAAAGAGTGATGCCCGCCACAGCCGTCGGCAGGGCGAAGGGCAGTTCAATGAGGCCGTCCAGAAGGCGCTTGAAAGCGAATTTATAGCGCACTAAAGTCCATGCCAGAATGGTTCCGAAAACGACGTTGATGAGGGCTGCAAGAAGAGCGCAGCCGATACTGGTCACGAACGACCAGACCACATTTTCAGAAAGCAGAATATCCCAAAATTCCGCCGGAGACAGTGAAAGGCTGTAAACCAACACTGACGCCAGCGGGATCAGGATCAATACAGATAAAAAAGTAAGGGTAACCCCCAAGGTCAGCCCGAAACCCGGAATGACCTTGGGGTTTGATTTTCCTTTAACCCCCGTAAATTTCATCGAATACTCCACCGTCCTTGAAATATACTTCGTATGCGTTATCCCAACCGCCGAAATCGTTGATCGTGCAAAGCTCCATGTTCAGATCGAACTTGTCGGCGTATTTCTGAAGCGCCTTATCATCCGAGGGACGATAACCGTATTCACCAATGATGTTCTGTGCTTCGTCGGAATAGAGCCATGCCAGATAGTCATGTGCAACCTGCTCGGTTCCGTTCTTCTTTGCGTTCTCGTCTACGACTGCCACGCTGGGCTGTGCCAGGATGCTGATCGAGGGAGAAACGATCTCATATTCGCCCGGATATTCCGCTGCGGTCGCGATCGCTTCGTTTTCCCAGGAAACAAGCACATCACCCTGTCCATTCTCTACGAAGGTCGTTGTCGCGCCACGTGCGCCGGAGTCCATGACCACCACGTTAGCGTAAAGCTTCGCCATGAAGTCCTTGATCTGTGCCTCGTCACCGCCGGTCATCAGATCCGCGTAATGCCAAGCCGCCAGGAAGTTCCAGCAGGCAGCGCCGCTGCTCTTCGGATCCGGAGAGATCACGCCTACGCCGTCTTTGATCAGGTCATCCCAGTCATGGATGTCTTTTTCATTTCCTTTTCTTACAAGGAAAACGATCGTTGAAGTATAAGGAGAAGAATCGCGGTCGAACTCGGAGATCCAGCCGCTGTCGATCAGTCCGGCCTGTTCTACCAATGTAATGTCATGCGCAAGCGCCAGCGTCACCACATCGGCTTCCGCGCCCTCGACAACCGAACGGGCCTGTCCGCCGGAACCGCCATGGGACTGAATGATCTCTACATCGGTCCCGGTTTCTTCTTTATAGTGTTTCTTGAATTCTTCATTATATGCTGCATAGAGCTCACGCGTGGGGTCATAGGATACGTTCGTGATCGTAACCGTGCCGCCTTTTGCAGCCGCGTCAGAAGATCCTCCTGCCGGAGCAGCTCCCTTTGCGCCGCAGCCTGCGCCCATCATCAGCGTTGCCGCCATAGCCATGGCGATCGTTGCTTTTGTAAACACTTTCGATTTCATATGAGTTTGTCCTCCTCAAAAATTTTGCATTTCATTTCCCTTAGAACAAACCCGATTTTCGTCGAAGTGGCCGTCGAAGTCAAAGCAAAAACGTGCAAACGTTTTCTTTTTATCAGAAACGCTGTTTATGCATTTCTTGCGCGATCATCTTATCCTGTTTTCTTCGCGGTTGATCGCGTAGAAGCCCTTATCATTCAGGGAATTCTCGCGGTTATAGCGCATCTCCGTGTCGTCCATCTGACGGAAGATCCCACCGGCCTCCTCCACGATGCACTGCATGGCCGCCGTATCCCATTCCATCGTCGGATTATGGCGGAAATAGATGTCCGCGTCGCCCTTTGCCACCATGCAGCCCTTTAAGGAGCTGCCGATGCGCACCAGTTCCTTGATCTGATATTTTTCGATCAGTTCTTCCATTTCCGGCGCGCCGTGAGAGCTGCTCATGACGGCGCGAAGCTTGGTGTGATCCGTATTTTCCGACACTTGAAGCTTCTGCGTCTTTCCGTCCGGCGTGGAAAGATAGGCCCCGTTTCCTTCGGAAGCGTAGTAAAGTTCGCCGGTCACGGGCACGTAGATCACGCCCATGATGCTCTTGTGATCCTTTGCCAGAGCGATGTTCACGGTGAACTGGCCATTACGCTTTACATACTCTTTTGTACCGTCCAGAGGGTCCACAACAAAGCAGAAAACGTTTGCAAGTCTTGCGTGATCATCTTTTTCCTCTTCGGAAAGGATCGCGTACTCCGGAAACTTTTCCTTCAGTTCCTTTACAATAATGGCGTTGCTTGCGCGGTCGGCCTTTGTCAGCGGGGATTCATCCGCCTTATAGGTCACCTCGCTCCCGTCATCCGATTCATATATCTCCATAATGGCCTTTCCGGCCCGGATCGCGGTCTCCTTACAGACCTCCAGTTCTTTTTCCCACATGTTCTATCTCCTGATCTTGTCCTTCAGCATTTCCATCATCTCATCCACAAGGTCTCCGAGCTCGCGGCCGGTCGTGTCGATCGTAAGATCCGGATCCCTCGGCGGCTCAAACGGGCTGCTGACACCGGTGAAGTTGCTGATCTCGCCTTTTCTGGCCTTTTCATAGAGGCCCTTCACATCGCGGCGTTCGCATTCTTCGATCGGCGTGCTGACATAGATCTCGACAAAGCTGTCCTTTCCGATCGTATCTCTCGCGTTCTCGCGGTCCGCGGCAAACGGTGAGATGAAGGCCGTCATCACGATGAGGCCGGCGTCGTTCATGAGTTTCGCAACTTCAGCCACACGGCGGATGTTCTCCGCACGGTCTCCGGCGCGGAAGCCAAGGTCTCTGTTCAGTCCGAGACGGGTATTATCGCCGTCCAGAAGCATCGTGTAATGCCCTTCCGCATTCAGCCGTTTTTCAAGGGCGTTCGACAGCGTGGATTTACCGGAGCCGGAAAGACCTGTAAACCAGATCGTCACCGGCTTCTGATTCATCTTCGCCGAACGGAAATCACGCGTGATGTCCGTTTCCTGCCAGATGATGTTGTCCGCGCGGTTTAAGCTGTGCCGGATCGTGCCGCAGGCCGAGGTCTGGAAGGTCACGCGGTCAATGAGTACAAAGCTTCCGAGCGTCTTATGATCGCGGAAGCTGTCAAACACAGCCTTTTCCGTCATGGACAGATGGCAATACGCAATTTCGTTCTTATAAACCGTCGTCGCGGGAATGTGCTCCCCGGTATTGACGTCGATCTTATAACGGATGTTCATGACCGTCGCCGGAAGGACCTTCGTCCCGATCTTCACATAGAAACTCCGGCCGACCGCCAGCGGCTCGTCATCCATCCACAGCATCGTGGCCGCGAACATGTTGCTGACCTTAAGCGACGTGTCCTTTACGATCACGCAGCCACGGGAAATATCGATCTCCCGGTTCAAACAGACCGTCACGGCCTGTCCCTTTTCGGCTGAATCCGCCTTCTTGTCCGTGATCAAAATCTCGGTCACTTCTGCCTTTTCCTTACTCGGCAGCACCGTGATCTCGTCGCCCTTTTGAATGGTTCCGCTCTCGATCTGGCCCTGGAAGCCGCGGAAGGTGTGATCCGGCCGGCAGACTCTCTGCACCGGCAGCACCAGGCCCTTTTCATCCTCTTCCGCCACGTCCACTGTTTCCAGATACTGAAGCAGCGATTTTCCAAGGAACCTGTCTTCCCTGTACCAAAGCATGTTTTCGGAGATCGTGGTCACATTGTCACCGACCGTCGCGGACACCGGGATCGTCACCACATTGGCAAGATCCAGTTCTTCCGCGAGCACCCGCACGGCGCGCTCGATCTCTTCGAAGCGGTACCGGTCAAAATGAATGAGGTCCATCTTGTTCACGGCAAATACAAAGTGCCGGATCCCCATCAGAGCGCAGATCCTGGCGTGGCGCCTGGTCTGCACCAAAATGCCTTTGCTTGCATCGATCAGGATCACGGCAAGCTCCGCAAAGGAAGCGCCCACCGCCATGTTTCTCGTATACTCCTCATGGCCCGGCGTGTCCGCGACGATGAAGCTGCGGTTGTCCGTCGTGAAATACCGATACGCCACATCGATCGTGATCCCCTCTTCCCGTTCCGCCATCAGGCCGTCCAGAAGCAGGGAGTAATCGATCCCGCCGCCGCTCGAACCGACCTTGCTGTCCAGCTCCAGCGAGCGTTCCTGATCCGTATATAAAAGTTTTGCGTCATAGAGCATATGCCCGATCAGAGTGGATTTTCCATCGTCCACGCTGCCGCAGGTAATGAATTTTAATAATCCTCGAACCATACGTTCCTCCTTAGTTTCCCCACGCCCTCTCGCACGGGCAGATCATTTCCTAGGGACACGCTTTCGCTCGTGGACGCTTGCGTACGTTACTAAGTTCCCGGCTCGCAAGCTCACCGGATCACTAAGTAACGCGCAGCGTCCAACGGTCCTACGGAAACAATCTACCCATGTTCGAGGGCTTATGTAATGGATTCCTTTAGCTCTTAAAAATATCCTTCTCTCTTCCTTCTCTCCATACTGCCCGCGGCTTCGTGGTCGATGACGCGGCTGGTGCGTTCGGAGGTGACGGCGCCAAGCGTTTCCTCCACGATCGCGTCCAGCGTGTCGGCATCAGAGACAACGCCGCCGGTCAGCGGATAGCAGCCGAGCGTACGGAAGCGCACCTTCTTCATTTCCGGCTTCTCACCGGGAAGGAGACGCATCCTGTCGTCGTCCACCATGATAATGTTGCCGTCCCGTTCCACGACCGGCCGTTCGGCCGCGAAGTATAAGGGAACGATCTCGATATTTTCCTGGCGGATATATTCCCAGATGTCCTGCTCGGTCCAGTTGGACAGCGGGAAAACGCGCATGCTTTCGCCCTTGTGGATCATGGTGTTGTATTCCTTCCACATCTCGGGCCGCTGTTTTTTCGGCTCCCAGGCCTGGGCCTCATTCCGGAAGGAAAAGATCCGCTCCTTCGCGCGGGATTTTTCCTCGTCCCGCCGGCCGCCGCCGAAGGCCGCCGTGAACTTATATTTCGCGAGCGCCTGTTTCAGCGCCTGTGTCTTCATGATGTCGGTGTAGGAGGAACCGTGGTCAAAGGGATTGATCCCCTGCTTCACGCCTTCCTCGTTCGTGTACACGATCATCTCCAGACCGTACTTTTTTGCCACCCGATCCCTGAATTCGATCATCTCCCGGAACTTCCAGGTCGTGTCGATATGCATAAAGGGAAAGGGGGGTTTTTCCGGGTAAAAGGCCTTCAACGCCAGATGCAGCATGACCGAGCTGTCTTTCCCGATGGAATAGAGCATCACCGGCTTCTCACATTCCGCTGCCACCTCCCGCATAATGTAGATCGCTTCCGCTTCCAATGCTTCCAGATGGTTCATTCTTCTCCTCCCCAAAGAAACTTTTGTAGATCTCACTTAATTAAGAATAACAAAAACGCCTTATAAATGCAAAAACATTTATAAAGCGTTTCGTGTGCGTTCTAACCTGCCGTCACGCTTCCTTGTTTTGAACCTCGTTCCATGCTAGTATTATCAGGTAGAGACTTGTGCCTTATTGGCGGGAGGAAATGATGAAAAAGATCGAGCCGGGGCCTACTGCGTGGATCATCATAATCACATCCGTAATCCTGATCGCAGCGAATCTGCTCCTGGGATCGGTGCTGGTAAGCAGCTCGCAAAAATCGATGACAACACTGATCCAAAACCGCATGCTGGATGTCTCCAAAACTGCCGCGGATATGCTGGACGGAGATGTTTTGGACACGCTGAAGGCGGAGGACAAGGGAACTAAACCCTACCAGGAGATCAACGATACCCTTGCGCATTTCCAGAACAACATCGAATTAAAATACATTTACTGCGTCCGCCAATCCGGAGAACATGAATTCACATTTACGGTGGATCCCACGATCGAAGATCCCGGAGAATTCGGAATGCCTGTGGTCCGGACAGACGCGCTGGAGCGGGCCGCAAAGGGTGAATCGGCAGTGGATGAAGAGCCTTATTCGGATGATTGGGGACGGTTTTACAGCGCCTACAGCCCGGTTTTCACCTCGGACGGCCGTGTAGGCGGGATCGTTGCGGTGGATTTTGACGCTGCCTGGTATGACGAGCAGATCAGCCAGCAGGCAAAAGCGATCTTAAGGAGCAGCCTGGTCGCGGTGGTGATCGCTATCCTTTTTGTACTCTTTGCCTCGTCCCGCTTCCGGAAGCAGATGAACACCATCACGCAGGACGTCGCGGACGCCGTGAAGGACATGGAAGAACTGTCGCAGGAATTCAAGCTCAATTCTTCAAGCCCTGAGAGCAGCGATCATTTCCATGAAGTGAAGGATCTGGGAGTAACGATCCGCCAGCTGAAGGAAGCGCTTCACAGCTATACCGAAAATCTCCATTCCGAAGCAAACAGTATGATCACCGCCCTGTCCTCGGATTACAGGGGCGTATATTATATCGATCTGGACCGGAAGGACGGCGTCTGCTATCAGCAGCACAACCGGATCGATAACGGCCTTCGGAAGGGAGCGCATTTCCCTTATCCCGAAACCGTGCAGAAGTATGCGGAGACTTATATCACGGAAGAATACCGTGAAGATTTCCTGAAGTTCATTGAACCGGAAGCGGTGAAGGCGGCGCTGGCCGGGGAACGGGTCATCGCTTTTCTTTACATGACCAGACAAAACGGTCAGGAGTCGTATGAAATGGTGAAGATGGCCGGCGTGCGGCATCCGGAGGAGCGGACCGACGGAAAGGTGCATGCCCTTGGCATGGGCTTTGCGGATGTGGATAAAGAGACCCGGAAAACCCTGGAGCAGAGCCGCGCCTTAAGCGATGCGCTTTCGGCGGCAGAGGCGGCAAACAAAGCCAAGACCGTCTTTTTCTCCAATATGAGCCATGAGATCCGGACCCCCATGAACGCCATCATCGGGCTGGACAGGATCGCGTTGAACGATGACACGCTTTCCGATACCACGCGGGAGTATCTGGAAAAGATCGGGTCCTCGGCAGACCACCTGCTGATGATCATCAACGATATTCTGGACATGTCCCGGATCGAAGCGGGGAGGATGGTGCTGCATGAAGAGGCCTTTTCTCTTGACGAACTTCTGGAACAGATCGATGTGATGATCAAGGGGCAGTGCAGCGAAAAAGGGCTGGCCTGGGACGCCCGGCATAAAAACAGCGGCGGCACTTTTGTCGGCGATGATACCAAGCTGAAGCAGGTGCTGATCAATATTCTCGGAAATTCCGTCAAGTTTACGCCCAAGGGCGGCAGTGTTTCCTTTACCTCCGAACGCACGGCGGAATACGAAAACAGCGCAGCCTTCCGCTTTGTGATGAAGGATACGGGGATCGGAATGAACCCGGAGTATCTGCCCAAGCTTTTTGAGCCCTTCAGCCAGGAGGATCCGAGTACAAAGACGAAATTCGGCAGCACCGGGCTGGGGATGTCCATTACAAAAAGCATCGTGGAAATGATGGACGGCGACATCACGGTCGAGAGCAAAAAGAACGAGGGCACGACCTTCACCGTGACCGTGACTCTTCTGAAAGCATCTTCCGAAGAGGAAGACGCAGTCCGAAAAGCCAAGTTGGCCGAGTCGGATGCGGGCGAAGAAAAGATCAGCCTTCAGGGGCTTCGGGTCTTACTTGCCGAGGATATTGCGATCAATACCGAGATTGCGAAGATGATCCTCTCCTCAGAGGGAATGGAAACCGAACACGCGCTGAACGGAAAAGAGGCCGTGGAAATGTATGAAAAGAATCCGCCCCATTATTATGATGCGATCCTGATGGATATGCGGATGCCGGAAATGGACGGGCTGGAAGCCACGCGCTTCATCCGGGCCATGGACAAGCTGGACGCGAAGACGATCCCGATCATCGCCCTGACCGCCAACGCGTTTCAGGAGGATGTGCAAAGGTCGCTGCAGGCCGGTCTGAATGCGCATCTTTCCAAGCCGATCGAACCCAATCTGCTGAAGGATACGCTGCGGGAACTGATCTTTTCTGCGTAAAAAACATCGCAGCCGGATCCATTCCCCCACGAATGCACTCAGAAGGAGAGATCGATCACTCTTCCTTCCTCGTCTATACCGATGTGCAGGATCTCGTATTTATCTTTAAACAGCTCACGGATCGTATTTCTCGCCTGCTCCGTTTGTTCCGCCGTCGGTGCTTTTATCGTACCGGCCGCCTGCGCGTACCGGATCAGGGAATCCGCGATAATATCACAGTAGTCAACAAGACGCTCCTGTGTATAAAAAAGATCCGTAAAGGCAGTGCTCGAATACATACGGCCTTTCTCTCCATGGATCCTTCGGAGATGGCGTTTCTTCAGGATCTCGCTCATTCCGGCCAGTTCTTCCCTGCCCAGCTGGATCATACCGGAAAGTGTGGCGTTCTTAGTCTCATATCCATGTGCCGTAAACTCTATGATCTCGCGAATGGTGCTTCCCAGCATGCGGATTTCCGTCCTGTCCTCTTCCTGTATCCTTTCAAGCCCTCCCGATTCTATAAAACGTTCAAGGCTGGAAACGATGTTCCCCGCGATCACGCCGATCTCTCCGAAAGCGGTACAGGAGTTGGTCAAAAGCATGATAAAGGCCGTGTCCTTTGTATCCGCCGTATTGGCGGAAAGCTTTGTGATATAGTTCTCGATCTGATCCCGGAACGAGCTGATCCGTTCCAACAGGATCCGGGTCGTATGGACCTTTTCGGGATCGTAAGCCACCATGGACTCCATGGCCTCCTCGACCGTTTCCGCCATCCGGACCACCGCCTTGTCGGTTTGGGATAACGCTATAGAAGAATTGGAGAGAAGGTTTTGATCCAGCATGGTGAGCACATTTTCCTGTGCACGTTTTTCCTCGTCGCTGTAGGGGATCGTCCGGTTTGCCATCGCGACAATGAGACTGCCGCCCGGGATCCAGAGACATGCGCCAAACACGTTGATCGCCGAATGCACGAAGGGGATGCCGATCGCTCCGACCGAACTGTCCAGGAAGGAAAAATGCAGCAGGGCATTCAATCCGTAGAACAGAAGCATGAACGGGATCACCTTCAGCAGGCTGTAATACAGATTCATCAGCGCCGTTCTCTTTCCGTTGTTTGAAGTGCCCAGAGAAGAGACCAGTGCCGTAATGCAGGTGCCCACCTGCGCTCCGCAGATCAGCGGGATCGCCATACCGAAATTAACGCCGACGGACAGAGCAAAGGCCTGTACGATACCGATCGTGGCATCCGAACTCTGGATCAGCATCGTAAACAGAACGGAAAACAGAAAGCCGATGAACGGATTCTGGAAGCTCATAAGCATGGATTGAAGCTCCGGAAGCTCCTTGAGCGGCGCAACCCCCTGGCTCATCAGGTTCATGCCGATCATCATGACCGAAAATCCCACCAGCGCGAAACCGATGCTTTTTACCTTCTCTTTCTTGGCAAACATGGTGATCAGGACGCCGATGATCGCCAGAAACGGTGCGAAAAAACTGGGTTTGGTGATCGTCATGAGGACAGATTCCCCGTCCAGCGCATTTAAGGACAGGAGCCATGCGGTCGCTGTCGATCCCAGCCCTCCGCCGATCAGGAGACCAATGGCCTGTTTCAGTTTAAGAATGCCTGAGTTGACCAGACCGACCGTAAGAACGGAAACTGCTGAGGAGGACTGTACTATAGCCGTAAGCCCTGTTCCGAACAAAAATCCGGTAAAGCGGTTCTTGGTCACCACGTGCAGCAGCCGGTCAAGGCCGCCTCCGGTCATTGAGGAAAGGGATTTGCTCATCGTGTTCATACCGAACAGAAACAGCGCCAGCCCTCCGATCATGGACGCCAGGACAGTAAGGATTTCCACTACACTCATTTTTCTTCTCCGAATGATTTGATTTATTCGCCAAAAATCTTTATTGAAAAGCAACAGGCTTTATGTATCATACACCATCTTTTAACAATATGTATACTTTTTTATAACAGCGTTTCGATATTTTTAGAAAGGAACGCAACGAAATTGACACGTCCCGGGGAAAGGGTGCTATAATAGAAAATAAATATTTCCTCAGAAAGGAGAAAAAAGAATGACGGCAATTTTTAAGCGCGTCAAGCTGAGTGTAAAGCAGATGGTCGCAGTGGTACTGTTCCTGCTGATCTCATCTGTCGCGCAGATGCTGATCCCCTCGCTGCTGTCACAAATGATCGACAAGGGGGTAACCGGCAGCAATGAGAAACTCATCATCGTGATCGCGATCGTGATGATCGCTCTTTCGATCCTGGCCTGTGTGATGAATGTGGTTTCCACAAACATATCGGCTTCTGTCACGACAAAGTTTTCGGCAGATATCCGGCGGGAGATCTTTTACAAGGTGCAGGGCTTTTCGGCGGCAGAGATCGATAAATTCGGTACGGCGTCTTTGATCACAAGAAGCACGTCCGATGTCACAACGATCCAGACCTTTATGTCCATGCTCCTGAAAATGGGGCTTCTGGCGCCGATGATGGCGGTGGTCGGCCTGATCCTTTCCGTTACGACAGCCGGAAAGATCTCTCTGGTGCTTGCGATCGCGATCCCGGTCATGGTTCTGGTCTCGGTCATCCTGATCGTCGGAGCGAGCCGGTATTCCGTCAGGCTGCGCAGCAAGATCGATCAGATCAATAAACTCTTCCTGGAGGCGCTGGAAGGCGTCCGCGTGATCCGCGCTTTCAACAAACAGCAGCATGAGATCGACCGCTTCGGGGCGACGAATGAGGAGACAGCGGAGATCTCCAGGAAAGCCAACAAGAAATCCGGTGAACTGGGTCCGGTGGTCAGCATGATGTTTGGTCTGACTTCGGTCGCGGTCATGGCTGTCGGCACGGGCTTTGTCCTTTTCCGCGGTCTGGAAGTCGGCGTCCTGGTGTCGGCCACCTCCTATATCAACCTCATCCTTCTTTCGATCATCATGATGGCATACGTGGTCAGCCTTTTTCCGGATGCCTATGCCTGCATGAAGCGGATCGGGGAAGTTCTGGAGACAGAGGTCTCTATTCAGGATCCCGAAAAGGAAGAACCGAAGCCGACCTGCAAGGGCACCGTGGAATTTCGGAATGTCACCTTCGCCTATCCGAACGCGGACGCGCCTGTAGTAAAGGGGATCAGTTTCAAATCCGGTCCCGGAGAGACCACGGCGATCATCGGGAGGACGGGCTGCGGCAAGTCCAGCATTGTAAAACTGATCCCGCGTCTTTATGATACACTGTTCGGCGATGTTCTGGTGGACGGGATCAATGTCAAAGAGTATAAGCTGGATCACCTCCGCAATCTGATCGGGTATGTGCCGCAGAAAAACGTGCTGTTCTCCGGCGATATCGCATCCAACCTGAATTTCGGAGATGAGAACGGAACCGAAAAGGAATGGGCGGAAGCGGTCCGGATCGCCTGCGCTGCGGAATTTGTAAATAAAAAGGACGGTGTTTATCATGCTGAAATAGCGCAGGGAGGCACCAATCTTTCCGGCGGCCAGCGGCAGAGAATGGCTATCGCGCGCGCCGTTATGAAAAAGGCGGAGATCTTCATCTTCGACGACAGCTTTTCCGCTCTTGACATGAAGACCGACCGTGAACTCCGGCAGAACCTGAAGGAGAGCATGGGCGACGCCACCATGATCGTGATCGCGCAAAGGGTCAATACGATCATGGATGCCACGCGGATCCTTGTTATTGACAACGGGGAAGTGGTCGGCATGGGCACGCATAAAGAGCTTCTGAAAAGTTGCCAGCTTTACCGCGAGATCGCAGAAATCCAGCTGGGAGAGGAGGAAGTCAGAAATGAACTGGAATGTGCTTAAACGTCTTCTTTCCTATTTGGGCAAATTCAAAGGGAAACTTGTGCTTGGGATCATTACCGCGATCATCGGAACGGTGTTCACGGTGCTTGCTCCGCTGATCCTCGGCGAGATCACAACGATCCTCTTTGCCGGCATCGCGGACGGACAGTGGCTCGTGACTTATGCAGCAGACGGGTCGGCAAACCCGGAAAGCGTCTGGGCATGGGCTTTGGGGCAGCCCGTCGGCAAGATCGGTTCCATCGTGTGGATCGTGAACGCTCTTGTTGTCATCTATCTTCTGGCCTGGATCTTTTCCATGGTCTCCAATGCGACGCTTGCCAAAGTCTCCGCTCTGGTGGTAAAGAGCCTCCGTTCGGATATCGATGAAAAGATGCACCGGATGAAGCTGAATTACTACGATACACGGACAAACGGGGAGATCCTTTCCGTGATCACGAACGACGTGGACGCGATCAATACAATGCTCGGAAAGAATCTCTACACGTTCATAACGCAGACGATCACGCTGGTCGGCATCCTGATCATGCTCCTTACGATCAGTCCCTGGCTGACGCTGATCGCGGCGGCGATGATCCCGGCGACGCTGCTCAGCACCGGCGCCGTGATGAAGGTCGGCGGAAAAAACTTTGCGGCGCAGCAGAAGCTTCTCGGGGATATGAACGGATATGTGGAGGAAATGTATGACGGTCAGAACGTGGTCGCTTCCTTCAATTACCAGAAAAAAGCGGTTGAAAAGTTCGACGCTCTGAACGGGGCGCTCCGGGAAAAAGCGAAAAAAGCAGAAAGCTATTCCGGCTCGATGATGCCTCTCACACAGATGGTCAACAACATCGGTTACGGGATCTCCGCGCTGGTCGGCTGTCTTTTTGCCCTCAGCGGAAAGATGACCATCGGTAATGTGCAGTCCGCGCTGCAGTACACCAAGAACTTCCAGCAGCCGTTTACAACCTTTTCCCAGATGGCAGGTCAGTTCGCTTCTGCCATGGCGGCGGGAGACCGGATCTTTGAACTTCTGGACGCGGAGGAAGAGATCCCGGATCCGGAAAACGGCAAGATCCCGCAGAAAACCGACGGAGCGGTCGAATTCAAGCATGTCCGGTTCGGTTATCTTCCGGATAAGCTTTTGATGACCGATGTGAATGTCCATGTGGAGCCGGGACAGAAGATCGCCATTGTCGGGCCCACCGGCGCCGGAAAGACGACGCTGATCAATCTGCTGATGCGATTCTATGAGATCAGCGGCGGAGAGATCTGGGTGGACGGTGTCAATACGAAGGAAATGACCCGGCACGAACTCCGGAAGCACTTCGGTATGGTACTCCAGGACACCTGGCTCTTTGAAGGAACGATCCATGATAATCTGGATTATTCCACCGAAAACGGAGCTACGGATGAAGAGATCGTCAATGCGGCCAAATCGGTCTGCGCGGATGCGTTTATCAAAACCATGCCGGACGGCTATAATATGATGCTCAGCAAGGGCGCAGAAAATATCTCACAGGGCCAGCGGCAGCTGCTTACGATCGCGAGAGCGATCATCGCGGATCCGGAGATCATGATTTTGGATGAAGCGACCAGTAACGTCGACGCCCATACGGAACAGGTGATCCAGGACGCGATGGCAACCCTGATGAAGGGGCGCACGAGCTTTGTGATCGCACACCGCCTCAGCACGATCCGGGACGCCAATGTGATCCTCTATATGGAAAACGGAGACATCAAGGAAGTCGGGGATCATGATACACTCATGAAGCTCGGCGGAAAATACGCAACGCTTTACAACAGCCAGTTCGGCTAAAGAAACGATGATTTATAGTAAGCGCAATATTTTATTGCGCTTACTATATCTAAGGCGCTCATTCACCGGTTCCTCCCGGCGAATGCGTCATGTATGTCATCATCCGCTCATACATTTCCTTCAGCCCTGTGGCCGGCTTCCAGCCCAGGGCCCGGAGCTTCCCTGTATCCAGATTCATGTGAAGCACCGGGGCGTAGCCGAACTTTTCCGCATCGATTTCTTCGATCCGAACGGAGATTTCTCCGTTCGCGCACTCCTTTGCCACCAGCTCCGCCATTTCATAGATGGAGCAATAGGTTTCTTCATTTGCCGCGTTATAGGCTTCTCCCGCTTCTCCATTCGAAAGGGCCACTAAGATCGCATCCGCCGCGTCCTCTGTAAAAAGATAGCTCCTCTTGGTTTCGCCCTTTGTCTTCAGGACGATATCCTTCTTTTCGATCGCACATCTTGCGAACTCCGCGAACACCCTGCCGTCGTCATACTTCACTCCGGGTCCGAAGGTCTGAGTGAGGCGAAGGACCATTGCCGGGACCTTATATTCGGAAGCATAGGCCGCGCATAACACCTCGCACAGCCGCTTCCCTTCGGGATAGCTGGATCTCGGCTTCATTGTGTTGAGGTCGGTGCCGTGAAGCTCCGTGATCTTTTCGTCTGTTTCGGGCGCCCCGTACACCTCCATCGTGGACAAAAAGATAAAGGCGGATACCGCTTTTTCCTTTGCCAGCTCGAGCATGTTCTTGACCCCGGCATACGCCGTTTCAATGACCTCCACAGGACTTTCAATAAAAGCTTTGCTCCCTGTCTCCGCTGCTCCGTGGATGATGAAATCAATTTCTTCCGCTATGGGAAGCGGGTTTCTGACGTCTCCCTCGATCCAGCGGATCCGCCCGGCTCCTTCAAGATCGGCAAAAATCTTCTCTGCGTTGTCTTTATTTCTCGTGAGCGCCAGGATCGTTTTCGGCTGTTCCTCTATGGTCAGCAGCCGCCGGATCAGAGCCTGTCCGATGAGGCCTGTTGCTCCGGTAATAAGAATGGTTTTATTCTCCATAGATCTGGGCATTTTCCCGTTCCTCCAAAATTGCGCGCATGATGTAGAAATCCTCCGGCGTCGTGATCTTGATGTTTTCGGAAGGCCCATCCACCATCACGAGTGGGAAGTTATAATACTGCATCATCGTGCAGGTATCGATAAAGTCAGTAATTCCGTCTGCAAGCGCCTTTTCATGGATAGAAAGCACGTCCTTTAAGTGAAAGCTCTGCGGGGCCTTTGCCACTCTTGATTTTTCACGGGTCGGCACCTGCTCGATCCTGTTCTCCTGATCCACGACGACGATCGTCTCGGTCACAAGGCCGCTTGTTACGGCAGACCCTTTCTCCCGGACGCACTCGATATTTTTATGAAGAAGCTCCGGCGTGATCAAAGGCCGCACCCCGTCATGGATCAAAACCACGGCCTCTTCTTCCCCGGCCACTTCTTTCGCCGCAAGAAGGCCCTGGTAGATAGAAAGCTGGCCGGTTTCGCCGCCCGGCACGATCTTTCTCACCTTCTCGATCCGGAACTGATAAATAAGATCCTTAAGATACGGGATCCAGTCCTCGATGCAGGCGATCACCACATCATCGATCTCATCGCATTTCTCAAAGTGCTCCAGCGTATAGATGATGATCGGCCGGTGAAAGACCTCCAGAAACTGCTTCGGCAGATCCTTTGTATGCATCCTTTTCCCGGCACCGCCGGCAAAGATCACTCCTATGTTTTTCATCTGATCTCCTTCCCGTGGGAGAAAGCGCCTACGCTTTCTGCACAAAAAAAATGATAACACCCGTCAAATCGAGACACAATACTTTTTTAATGTCCCAAGAGTTGATATAGATATTCTCTTCTTTTATAATAGTTTTCAGTGGGGCAATCGGGCTCTTCCCCTGCAAAGGAGAATCATATGAAAACGCTGTACATCCACATGGGCATGCCAAAGACCGGAACGTCTGCGATACAGAATTTCCTAAACAAGAATCAGGACGACCTGTATCAGCTGGGATATATTTACCGATATATGCCTTTTCATGACTATAAAAAGAACTATACGCGCGTGGTCAAAACACGAAACGGCTACTTCCTTCACGGCTGGAGAAAAGACTTTGAAGACTATGATCAGGCGGAAAACGAGAGGCGGCTTGATGAAGGGCTTCATATCCTGAATCAGTGGTTTCGTGAAAAAGATAACATCATCCTGACCGACGAATCCATATTCGGCTTTCTGCAAAAATGGGATTTCATGGACCGCGTAAAAAAGTTCGCCGATGAGAACGGCATCATGGTGAAGCCGATCATCTTTCTGCGCCGCCAGGACGAGTCGGTGAGCTCCCTTTACCGCCAGATGGTAAAGGTTTCCATGAAAAAGCAGGAATCCTATACCGACTACATGAAGATGAAAAAGGATAAAGAGCGGTATGATTATAATATCCCGCTTTTCTATCTGCGGGATCTTTTCGGCACTGAGCAGGTAAAGGTCATTGTCTATGAGCCTGCGCAATGGAAAAAGGAAGGGACAAATATCTTTCACTATTTCTTCCGGTCGATCGATCTGCCGGAGGATAACGGTCTTAAACTGCCCGGGAAGTCCGTAAATCCCAGCATCTCCCATAATGTCTGTGAGATCAAGCGGCTGATCAACCATATCGATCCCGAGGTATCAAAGGAAAACCGGATCGAGGTCAATAACCTCTTCCGCGACGCCTGCGACCAATGCTCGATCTATTCGCCGGATCCCGAAAAACTGAACTTCTGTACGCAGGAAGAAAGCCGCGCCTACATGAACTCTTTTGCGGATTCCAACCGCCAGGTGGCGCAGGAATTTTTCCATCGGGACAAGCTGTTTTCCGAGGAGATCTCGGACTACCGTATGTGGGAGCGGGACAACCCGCAGATGCTTCCCGACGTGATCCTGTACTTCGGGCTGGTCACCTCAAGCATCTATGAAAAGCTTCTGGACCAGCAGAGAAAGCTGGACCGTATCCGCAGATGGTTCCCGTCATACTGGTTTCAGAAACTGAAGAGGTTAATAAAGAGGATAAAAAATCGATGAAGACACTTTATATACATATCGGCATGCCGAAAACAGGGACTACCGCCCTTCAGAAATTTCTGGAGCTGAACGCGGAATTTCTCTACGAGAAAGGCTTTATTTTCCGTCCTCTTCCTTTTCATGATTACGGAACCGATACACATGTGGTCCCCCCGAGAAGGAACGGCTTCTTTCTTCACGGGCAGAAAAATGCCGACACAGCCGGTGAGCAGCAGAACATTGCCCGTCTGGAGCAGGGGCTTTCGCTGATTGAAAAATGGTTTGAAGAAAAAGACAATGTCCTGCTTACCGATGAGGCGATCTACGGCCAGCTCGGGAAATGGGATTTCTGCGAGCGGATCCGTGATTTCGCCAGGGCGAAGGGGATTGAACCGCGCATCGTGGTCTATTTAAGACGGCAGGAGGAATTCATGGATTCCTTCTATCGGCAGAGAGTGAAAGGTACACCGCTGACGAAGACCATGTCGGAATTCGTTGCCGAAGACCAGTCTCATCTGGATTACGAAAAACCTCTCCGCTATCTGGAATCCGTATTCGGAAAAGAACGCATCCTGGCAAGGATCTATGATCCCGGGAAATGGAAGGAGGAAGGCTCCTCCGTCTATCAGGATTTTTTTGAAGTGCTGGGTATTTCTTATGAACCTGAAATGAAATTCCCGGATGAGATCTTCAACCCGAGCCTTTCCCATGCGGCTTGCGAGCTCAAACGGCTGATGAATTATGAAGAAGGCACCCTGCCCCCAGATATGCGGCTGGACGCCAACCTTCTGTTTCGGCATGCCGCGGAATTTGACACTTCGATCCTTCCGGATCAGAAAAAATACAGTTTCCTTTCAGATGAAGAGGAACAGAAACTCAAAGACCGGGTCAAAGATTCGGATGCCTGGGTGGCGCAGACCTTCTTTGGCAGAAACGAACTTTTTCCGGATCCCGGGAACGCAGACCGCAATGTTTTCGACTCATCCTCGCCGGAATTTACGGAAAACACGATCCTTTACCTCGGCTACGTCACGGCCAAGCTCTATGAGCGCTATCTGGATCAGCAGCGGCGGCTGGACAGCTTACGCCGCTGGAATCCGTTTTACTGGATCGCAAAGGTATTTCGAAAGCTGAAGGCGAGGAAAAAGAAGGACTAAGCTTCTTCTCTAAGGATTTTGATTGTGCGCTCCAACCCTTCTTCGATCGAATAGAAAGCTTCAAACCCAAGCGCGCGCAGCTTGCTTCCATCCAAAAGCGCCTTTGTGGCTTTTGAATACCCGGCCTGTTCCGGCGCCTCCGAAAGATCCATGATCATCCTGGTTCCCGCGAGGGCTGC
>JAEESA010000278.1 GCA_016286115.1 Lachnospiraceae bacterium | reverse complement strand
TTTTTGGAGAAAAATATGGTTACGAGATGGCTCTTTTGGCTGACCACTGAACAGTAACGTCGGAACGGGCGTTCGATTGGTAGGCGTTTTTATAGGACAACCAACATGATAGAGTTAGAGCAGGTAAAGCAGAGCAGGTAAAGGAAAATTTGCAAAAGAATAATTCTGGTACTAGAGAATGGAAGGGAGTCTCAAATGAAAATAGTCAAAATAGTGTTGCGCAGCCTGTTCATTGGCTTGGGAGTTGCAATAATTATAATCGCTGATAGGGTGTTTTCAGAAGACAGATTGGGGGACGAAATATGAGTTATGTGTGTGGAAGATCCTCAAATAAAATCGTTCACAGGAATGACTGCCGTTATGTGAAGCTGATTCCTAAAAAGAACAGGAAACCCTTTTCGACAGTAGAAGAGGCAAGGCGCGAAGGATATTCCTGCTGCAAATACTGTTCTCATATATGGAAATATGTAGGGAGAGAAAAAAATGAACTGGATGACTATTGTGTAAAGAACGGACTCAGCTACAGCTTTAACCGTACAGATGGTTTCCTGGATATAGATTCCCGGCAGGATAGATGGAAGGTTATAGTAAGCGGGAAAAGGCATCATATTTTTCTTTACCATAGGAATACGAAGATAAGCCTTACGCCGGAAAGAACCCTTGTTCCCGGGTTTCATAGTCAGAAGGCCATAAGCCAAACCATTCTCGGCTATATGAAGTATATTTCGGAACATGATGAATATGTAGAGGAATTGACGAAAGCGCACAAAAAGAAGAGTAAGCCGGTAAAGGGCACAAAGCGGTACTGGAAAATGGTGCGGCGTGAGAAGAAAAGCGTACGGAGAAAGCAGATCAGGAATGTTCTTGGGTTAATCGAAAGGATGTCGGAAAACAACTATATGGAAGGAGTCAGATAATATGAAAAAAATATATTTTACTATTGCTGGAATGAACCATTATTACGGGACTGATGTCCTGGAAAAAGGACAGAAAGTAAGGCTCATCAAGGAACCGGACAATAATTATGACACTGAGGCTATCCGCGTTGAGTATAAAGGCCTCGGAAAGATCGGTTATGTGGCGAACAGCACGCATACTGTTCTGGGAGAAAGCTGCAGTGCTGGCCGGATCTATGATGAATTCAGGAAGAAAGCCAAAGGCGTGATTCGGGTGGTCACTCCGAAGGGTGTGATCTGCGAGCTGAAAGGAGACAAGTAATGGCGGGAGTATATTTTGTATGCCAGACATGCCGGAAGAGTTACACGGAGAAGTACAGGAAAGAAAAAACGGAAAAAAAGCCGTCGATCTGCCCGGCCTGCGGGAGAGAGATGCTGGTGGTGCAGTTCTTTTTATGGAAGTGAGGGCGTGATGAAGCGGTTTTTATATTGGCTTAAGCACTGCCTGACGAAACATGACCGGGGATGCAGGCACTTCTGTCCGACATGCCCGTATTACGAGACCTGCCGGGAGGATCAGGGGGCATAGATTTAATGCTCATTTTGGATGATTCTGTGGTATAATATTACAGATTGCTTGACACAGGAGGGAGAGGGCCGTGCCAAAGGGGAAAAACCAGAAGCTGAAACTCTACTATCTGGCCGAAATTCTGGTTGAGAAAACGGACGAAGAGCATTCGCTCACCATCAACGAGATCCGTGATGAGCTGCTGAAGTATGACATCACCGCGGACCGGAAAAGCCTGTATGATGATGTGGAGGCTTTACGTGTCATGGGGATCGAAGTCGCCAAGGAGCGGATCGGCAGCACCTACGGCTATCATGTGATCTCCAAGCAGTTCGAGATCGCCGAGCTGAAGCTCCTTGTGGACGCTATCCAGTCTTCCAAATTTATCACGGAAAAGAAATCCAACGCTTTGATCAAAAAACTTACGGGCTATGCCAGCAAATACGAGGCAGACCAGCTCCGCCGCCAGGTCTATGTCAATGGCCGGATCAAGTCCATGAACGAGAGCATCTACTATAACGTGGACGAGATCCATGAGGCGATTGCCGAGAACCGTCAGATCCGCTTTGAGTACCTCAAGTGGAACCTGGAGAAAAAATTGGTCCCGCGGCGCGACATGCCCTACGTGGTCAGCCCCTGGGCGCTGAACTGGGACGACGAGAACTATTACCTCATCGCCTATGATGCCGAAGCTGCAAAGATCAAGCACTTCCGCGTGGACAAGATGCGCCGTATCACGGTGCTGGACGACAAGCGCGAAGGGAAGGAACTCTTCAAATCCTTCAATATGGCTGCTTACGCCAAGAAGAACTTCGGCATGTTCGGCGGAGAAGAGCGCGCGGTCAAGCTGGTCTTCGAAAACGAAATGGTCGGCGTACTGATCGATCGTTTCGGCAAGGATATCACGATCCGCCCTGTGGACGAGGGGCATTCGGAAACGACAGTGACGGTGTTTGTGAGCAATCAGTTTTTCGGTTGGATCTTCGGGCTTGGCGGGGGAGTGAAGATTGTCGGGCCGGGGGATGTGGTTTCGGCTTTTAAGAGAATGATGAAAGAATGAAAATGGAGGTGCTGAAGAATGTTGCCTGCAAGTGCAAAGAATAAAATAGAACAGATTTGGCTGGATGTGATCGCGGGAGGCGTGTCCCAGCCGGATAGCGTGATCGAGCAGTTGACATATCTGATGTTTGCAAGACAGCTGGATGAGGCCGAGGCGGAGATCGAAAGTGCGGAGATTCTCGGCGACAGCCAGCCACATATTTTTGGTAAAAGCGATGTCGAGCAGCTTCTCCGGTGGCGGAATTTCATGGGAATGGAAGCAAAAGAACTCTTGCGCCATTTTACGGAAAACGTATTTCCTTTTATGAAGCATCTAAATTCGGATACGGAATCATCATTTTCCAGATACCTTTCCGAAGCGACGTTTAAGATCAATGAGCCGCTGGCCTTGAAGAAGGTTGTACAAGGTTTGGAAGAACTGTTCCGGAACGATATCAAAGGTCTGGATATGCAGGGTGATCTTTATGAACACATGCTTGGTAAGTTGAACTCGGCCGGGCGTCTTGGCGCATTTCGCACGCCGAAGCACATCAGGGATCTGATGGTTGCTCTCATGGCACCCACGCCGGATATGAAGATCTGTGATCCTGCCTGCGGAACAGCCGGTTTCCTGATCTCGTCCGCTGAATATATCCGGGAACATTTCGAGAAAACCATGACTACAGAGCAATGGGAGGCCTTTGATTCCAAAACATTCACGGGCTACGATACAGATGAGACTATGTGCCGGCTTTCCTGCATGAATTTAATGCTTCATTCTGTACGAAATCCTCATCTCCAGAAACAGGACAGCGTTTCCAAAGACTTTGAGGCTCATGATCTGTATGACCTTTGTCTTGCAAATCCGCCTTTCAAGGGGACCATCAATGAGGAAAATGTGAGCCCAACACTTTCCTCTATTACGAACACCAAGAAAACGGAGCTCCTGTTCGTTGCTCTTCTTATCAGGTTGCTTCGTATCGGCGGACGATGTGCCTGTATTGTGCCGGACGGTGTTCTGTTCGGGTCTTCCAAAGCTCACAAATCCCTTCGGAAAGAACTGGTGGATAATCAGCTCCTTGAGGCTGTGATCTCCATGCCTTCTGGGGTCTTCAAGCCATACGCCGGAGTATCTACGGCGATTCTGGTGTTTACAAAAACCAGTGGAACCAGTGGAGAAAAGGTCTGGTTTTATGATATGAAAGCGGACGGGTTCTCGCTGGACGATAAGCGGACCCCTGTATCAGAGAATGACATTCCGGATATCATCGAGCGTTTTCATCACAGGGAAAATGAGGAAAAAAGGGAACGTACAGAACAGAGTTTCCTTGTCCCGTTGGACGAGATCCGCTCCAACGATTATGATCTTTCCATCAACAAATATAAGAAAACGGAGTATGTTCCCGTTGAGTATCCGCCCACGAGCGAAATTTTGAAAGAAATCGAGGAGCTGAATGAACAGATTCAGAAAGAAACGGCGGAACTCAAGCGATTGTTGGAAGGGTGATATAG
>JAEESA010000023.1 GCA_016286115.1 Lachnospiraceae bacterium | reverse complement strand
CTTCAAAAGCTATCCGTTGATACCGATATCGACTGCGCGCAGAAGATACTCCACTTCATTATGCACGGTAAGGATCAGCACCTTAACATCCAGGCGAAGCTCACGGATCCGCTTCAACACTTCCAACCCGTTCATCTTCGGCATGTTAATGTCCAGCAGCAGAATATCCGGAAGCTGCTCCCTTAGTTTCAGGATACATTCTTCCCCGTCGCCAGCTTCGCTGATCACACGGACATCACCATCCAGTTCCAGGAGCTGACGCAGCCCCTCACGGATCATTGAATGATCATCGGCTATCATGACATTGATCATGTTTCTTCCTCCTCTATGGATTCACGCGGAACCGTGATCGTAACGGTTGTCCCGCTTCCCGGTTGTGAATCGATGTTTATTTCTCCCGATAATAAATAAATCCGTTCCTTCATCATCGGGATGCCGAAGCCGGAAGAATAATCATCTCCCACCTTCATATTGTCTACTTCAAAACCCTCTCCGTCGTCATCAATGGAAACCTCGATCTCCTCCGGAAGATACCGAAACCGGACATTGATCTCAGACGCATTGGCATGCTTGATCGCATTCATGCAGGCTTCATGTATGATACGCAGCAGGGTAAGTCCATACACCATCGGCATATCCCCTTCTCCCTGCACATAGTAATTGATGGGAATGCCGTTTTCTTCCTTCAGCTTCAAAAGATCCCGTTCGATCGCGGTGTTGATGCCGATATCATCAAAGGACATGGGTCGAAGGTCGTAGATCAGTGACCGCATGCCGCTCACGATCTCTTTGATATGGCCGGACAAACTTTTCAGCTCCACCTTGCAGCGATTCGGATCCATATCCATAAGTTTAGTAAGTAGCTCTGCCTTATACATCAAACCGGTCAGGCTCTGTACTGTTGAATCGTGCAGCTCTCTTGCGATCCGCTGGCGTTCCGCTTCCTGCGTTTCCAAAAGCTTACGCCGAAGGATCTCATTATCCGAAGCTTCATTGATCAGTTCATCCGAAGGCTTTTCCACCTCTCTGGCCACCCGGATCACACTGTTCAATTCGGCGATCTTTGCTTCCAGATCCGTGATCCGTTCCTTCGATTCTTCGCTGTCACTCATCAGGATCTTCTGTTCTTCCTTGAGCTCAGCAATCTTCTTCTTATTGGAACTGTTCACTTCTCTCGGAGAGAAGAACTCATAGTTCGGATCATTCTTCTCCTCTAAGAGTGCAATGAAAGCGAGATTTTCACGGATCCGGTTCTCCAGAGAAGAGGCTTCCCTCTCGGCATTTATTTTCTTTTCAAGCAGTTCGGTTAAATAATTTTCGAGATATTCCTTTACCATGATAACCCTCGTACTAAAGTACCAAAGCCATTGTACTCTTTTTTAGGAAAAAAGTACAGAAAAAAAATTGTAAATATAGGGGTTCATGCCTTATAATAATATAGAGGTGAAATTATGAAAAACAAAATGACAACACTCGCAGTTTTTGCTTTGTTCACAACCGGTTCCATTTTCGGACTGAACCGGATGATGAACGGAAATGGAAGTTCAAAAAACATCCTTGACCAGCAGGGACGTTTTTTCTCATTCCGGGATAATGATATATACTATTCCGTGAAAGGGAAGGGTGAGCCCCTTCTTTTGGTGCACGATATTCTTCCTCAGGCAAGCGGTTACGAATGGGAAAAGGTCAGAAGAAAACTGGAAAAGACCAATAAGGTCTATATCGTAGATCTTCCCGGCTGCGGACGTTCGGAAAAACCCTGGATCACTTATACCTCTTTTTACTTCACGGAGTTTCTTCATGAGTTCATAGCTAAAGTGATCAAAGAGCCTGCGATCGTGATCGCCTCCGGCGCATCCGCTTTTCCAACAATCCTTGCGGATAAGATGTATCCGGAAGATATGAAAAAGCTGATCCTTGTGAATCCGGAACGTCTTTCTGTTTCCGAACAGACTCCCGATACGGTCCACAAGGTCATCAAAAATATCCTTCACTGCCCGATCTATGGCAGCTTCGTTTACAATATTGAAATGAGTGAAGGAAATCTCGGAAATCTTTTCAGAGAAGTATACTTCTACAGAAAGAGTAAAGTTGACGGCAGAATGGTGGGGGCATATTGTGAAGCCGCTCATAGACGAGGCGAAGGCGGACGGCATCTTCTGGCCAGCCTCCGCGGAAGATATCTGAACTCAAACGTGCGGTATGCTCTCGGAAGTCTTACCAATCTCTGCCTTATCATGAGCAGGGACCGGAAGGGCTCCTATATAATCTCAAAGGAATATGAGAAAGCAGCCCAGAAGATTGAAACCACTCAGATCTCGGGAAGCAAAATGCTTCCGCAGCTCGAAACACCGGAAAAACTGGCCGAAGTGATCTCTATATTCTTATAACGGTTTTTTCTTCGGAACACCCGGGCGGCGCGGATAAGCCGCGGGCGTGTTTGCGATCTTTTTAACACAAAGCAGAGACCTTCTTTGTTCTGTCCCGTAAAGAGAGAATAAAGAAGGTTCTTTTTTTTCGCCGCCAAGGCTTTCGATCGCTCGATCAACAGCTTTCCATTCCTCTTCAAAGTCCCCGCTTTTATAGGAAACAAACGAACCACCGGGCTTTACCGTCGGAAGACAATATTCCGCCAGGATGGAAAGAGGAGCCACCGCGCGGGAAACGCAAAGATCGTATGATTCTCTGAAAAGAGGGTCTTGTCCGATCTCTTCCGCCCGTCCGTGTACGGCCGTCACCTTATCAAGACCCAGTTTTTCCATGACTTCGCACAAAAATCCTATTCTTTTTTCGAGAGAATCCGCCAGAGTGAGTGTGATCCCGGGAAAAGCGATCTTCAAAGGGATCCCGGGAAAACCGGCGCCGGTTCCCATGTCGATCATCTTTTCATCCGTCAGGGAACATACCTTTGTAATTGAAAGGCTGTCCAGAAAATGCTTTGTGACAACTTCTTCCCATTCCGTGATAGCCGTCAGGTTCATCACTTTATTTTTTTCAACCAGAAGCCTGTAAAAATCACAGAACTGTTCCACCTGACTTTCCGAAAGGGAAATGCCCAGTTCACTCGCTCCTTTGATCAGTGTTTTTCTTTCTTCCATACGACTCCAGATAGATCAATAATACAGAAATATCGGCAGGACTTACTCCCGAGATCCGGCCGGCCTGTCCGACAGAAGAGGGACGAAGGCGTTTCAGCTTTTCCCTGGCCTCAAGCCGGAAGCCCTGAATGTCATCATAATCCAGATCATCCGGGATCCGCTTTCCCTCCAGGCGCTTAAATTCTTCCACCTGCTCCATCTGCCTTTGGATATAACCTTCGTACTTCACCTGAATATTCACCTGCTCGCGAACCGCATCGGAAAGCGCGGGCCGGTCTTTATCCAACGGCGCCACCGCGTCATAGGAAAGCTCGGGTCTGCGGATCAGTTCGGAAAGCGGCATTCCATGCGTCAACGGAACGGAACCGGCCTGTTCCAAAAATGCGGTCGTTTCCTTTCCGGCGCCAACGATGATCTTATCGATCCGGCGAAGCTCTTCTTCGATCTGTTTTTCCTTTGTTTTCAAAGCATGATAACGTTCTTCCGATAAAAGCCCGACTTGATACCCGGCATCAGCTAGTCTTAAGTCCGCATTATCCTGCCGAAGGAGCAGGCGGTATTCCGCGCGGCTTGTCATCATCCGGTAAGGCTCTGTCACTTCTTTTGTTACAAGATCATCGATCAATACACCGATATAGCCTTCCGACCGTTTCAGGATCAACGGTTCCTTTCCTTCCAAAAACAGCGACGCATTGATCCCCGCTATCAGTCCCTGGGCAGCCGCTTCTTCATAACCGGAACTCCCGTTAAACTGGCCGGCCGCATAAAGTCCCAGGATCCCGTTGACATTCAGATCAAGAGAAAGCTGACCCGGAGCAAGACAGTCATATTCGATGGCATAGGCATTTCGCACCACGCTGGCGTGTTCAAAACCGGGCATGGTCCTGATCACCCTGTGCTGCACATCCTCCGGAAGAGAAGAACTCAGCCCCGAAAGATAAAGCTCATTCGTATTCAGTCCTTCCGGTTCCACAAAGATCTGATGCCGTTCTTTTTCCGGAAAACGCACCACCTTATCCTCAATGGAAGGACAATACCGCGGGCCGGTCCCTTCAATCACGCCCGAAAACAAGGGGGAACGGTCCAGGTTCTCTCGAATGATCCGATGTGTTTCTTCTCCGGTATAGGTCAGATAACAGGAAACCTGATCGATATTCACAGTCTCCGGATCCGTGGTAAAGGAAAACGGAACCACCGGTTCATCACCCTTCATCTCTGCCATTTTGGAAAAATCGACGGTTCTTCCATCCACCCGGGCCGGCGTTCCGGTCTTAAACCGGCGAAGAACGATCCCGCTTTCTTCCAGACTTTTCGAAAGATGATTGGCCGCTTTCAAACCATTCGGACCGGTATGTTCGATCACATCCCCGTAAAGACAACGTGAAGACAGATAGACGCCGGTACATAAAATGACCGCTTTTGCATGATAGATCGCGCCTGAAACGGTTCTGACCCCTTTGATCTCATGGTCTTCGATCAGAATATCCGACACTTCTGCTTGTCGTAAAGTCAGATTAGGAGTGCTTTGCAATGTCTTTCGCATCTCCATGGAATAAGCAGCCTTGTCCGCCTGCGCTCTCAAAGAATGAACAGCCGGTCCCTTCGACCGGTTCAGCATCTTAGACTGAATGAAGGTATGATCGATATTGATCCCCATCTGTCCGCCGAGCGCATCGACTTCACGGACCAGATGCCCTTTGGAGCTGCCTCCGATATTCGGATTGCAGGGCATCATGGCGATACTGTCCATACTGACTGTAAACAGGATCGTGGCATGATTTTTCCTGGAGCAGGCAAGCGCTGCTTCACAGCCGGCATGACCGCCTCCGACCACGACCACATCATAGGTTTCTTCCAGAAAAGCCATCCTTATTTCCCCATGCAAAATTTTGAAAAGATCTCATTCACAAGATCTTCTCTTACTTCTTCACCCAAAATCTCACCGAAACACGCATTGGCCCGGGAAAGATCGATCGTATAAAAATCCTCGGGCATGCCGTTCTCCATACTTTCGATCACTTTTAGCAATGCTTCTTTAGCCTGCAGGAGCAGTTCCTTATGACGAAGATTCGTAAGAACGAGCTCTTCATTGAGAGATAACTCTCCTCCATAGAACATTTCCCTGATCTTTTGGATCAGAAGATCAGTACCTTCCCCTGTCTTCGCAGAAAAAGAAAGATAATCTTCGGAAAGCTCCGCTTCTTTCGGAAGATCCGTTTTATTCAGCAGGATCACTCTTTTTTTATCCGAAGAAGAGGAAAGGAGTGACCGATCCTCTTCGGTCAGAGGCTGCGAACCGTCAAGCACCAAAAGCAGAAGATCCGCTTCCTCCCATTCCTTCTTCGCACGTTCAACACCGATCTTTTCCACAGGATCCGATGTGCTTCGGATCCCTGCCGTATCCACAAGCCGTAATAAAAGCCCATCCAGTTCGACGGTTTCTTCCACGGTATCCCTTGTGGTTCCCGGGATCTCGGTCACGATTGCCCGTTCCTTATTTAGTAAAAGATTTAAAAGAGAAGATTTTCCGACATTCGGCCGGCCGGCAAGAACCGTCCTTATCCCTTCGGAAGCAAGGCGGCTCCGGTCAAAGGTGGACAAAAGCTTTTCTGTTTCTATGATCGCCTTATCCACTTCCGTTCTAAGTTCATCAGAAAAACCATCCAAAGAAAAATGCTCCGGATCATCCAATGCAGCCTCAATATAGGCGTTTTTCTCCAGAAGCCGGTCCTTTAGTGTGCGAATTCTTTCGGAAAGCGCTCCCGTCAGCTGTTTCAAAGAGCTTTTTCTCGCAAATTCGCTCTTTGCAGAGATCAGATCCATCACGGATTCCGCTTCCGCAAGATCAAGGCGTCCATTTAAGAATGCCCGTTTCGTAAATTCTCCGGGTTCCGAAAGCCTGGCTCCATGAAAAAGGACCGATTCCAAAATGCGCCTTGTGACCAGGATCCCGCCATGGCAGTTGATCTCCGCCACGTCTTCTCCCGTATAGCTTTTCGGCCCTCTGAAAACAGAAACCAGAACCTCATCCAAAAGAACATCCCCATCCTTGAGAAAACCATAATGGATCGTAAATGAAGGTTTTTCCAAAAGGTCCTTTGAAAAAAAAGAATTTACGATCTCGATCGCTTTCGGTCCGGAAATCCGTATGATGGAGATCCCGGCTGTTGACGGGCCCGTAGCAATGGCGGCAATGGTATCGTTCATCAGTTAAAAACCGCCCCCGGACTTATTGATCCGGAGGCGTCCTTTCACTACATTTTTATTTCGGTGTTACAACAACATAACGATCGGGTTCTTCCCCTTCGGAATGAGTGGTGACATAACGATTGTTCTGCAAAGTGGAATGAATGATCCTGCGTTCAAAGGGATTCATGGGCTCAAGCTCCGCGGGACGACCCGTGCGTTTCACCTTCAGAGCCATGTTGTTCGCCAGATTCTCCAAAGTCCGTTTTCTGCGGTTCCGGTAATCTTCGGTATCGATCCTCACCTTCACCTTATGTTCCTTATGATTATTGACCGCCAGCTTCGTAAGATACTGCAGCGCATCCAGGGTCTGTCCGCGCTTTCCGATCAAAACGCCCATTTCCTTGCCGGATAATTCAATATCCAGAAGGTCTTCCGCCTCGTCATACTTTGTTTCGATCTTGACTTCCATCTCCATCGCCTGAAATACGCTGTTCAGGAATGCTTTCGCTCTGTCTTCCAGAGGAGCATTTTCATCGATCTCAACAGGCTTGACCTCTTCCTTCTTTTCGGGAACCTCCTCTTTTTTGACTTCAGGCTGAATAGTTTCTTCGAATTTCACTGTTTCCTCAGGTTCGGAGATCACTGCTTCCTTCTTTCTGGCCTTGATGAGCGCCGGCTTGTTTCCGATTCCAAGAAAGCCGCTGCTTCCTTTTTCGATCACTTCATATTCAATCTCATCGCTGGGAATTCCCAGTCTCACACAGGCTTCCGTCAACGCCTCATCCACGGTTTTTCCTGTAAATTCAAGGTATTCACTCATTATTTTCCTTCTCCTTATTAGCCTGCTTGTTGTTTCGCTCGTTAAATTCCTTCACAAGATTTGCCTTCGCTGCCATGGAATCGGGTCTTGCTTTCTTCTTTACTTCCGCCGCTTTATCCAGGATCTCTTCTCTTTGTTCTTCTGTCAAAGAGGAAGCAAATTCCACATTGCTCTTTGTGGATAAAGAGGCGTTACTTCGGATCTGATCTGCCCGGATGCCCATCTTTTCTCGCTTCTTCTTCATCTTCTCTTCATTCTTGGCGATCAGATCCTCCAGGTTGATCTTGTCGAGCTTTTTATTCATATAAAGCATCTGTACGGTACGGACCACAGCGGACCCGATCCAGTACACACCAAGACCGACCGGCACGGAGAAGCAGATCACGAAGGACATCAAAGGCATCAGAAGATTCATGATCTTCATGGAAGCGCCGCCCGGCTGATCCGGATTCTTCAGATTTGCCTGGCTTACTTTGATGCTCAGCATCTGTGTGATATAAGACAGGACCGGGATCAGAAGAGCCAGCACCGCAAGTCCGAGAAGAGCGGTAGTCTTATTATTCCACCAGTTTGTGATATGGTACCAGGGCGTATCGGAAATATTCAATCCGATAAAGTTATTCACATGATCCAGCTTCGTCCAGACCGGTTCCGTAATGGAAGGACCAAGTGAAAATGTTTGTTCCAATAAATCTCTGCCCGGTTCATTCAGTTTATAAAGAACATCCACCACATAGTTGGCGTTCTGTTCCAGAGTATTCGTAGCCGTAAAGGTCGCGCCAACCTGCGCTGCGCTTTTTGCGACGATCGGATCTGAAACGAAATTCGTCATCTTTGTCAGGAAATTGTCCTGATAGACGATCTGTCCGACAATACAATCCGTATTCACCTTAAAGGTGTCACCCGAACCTGTGGATAACAGGAAGATTTCCTTCACTTTATTCACATAGGCCGGAATATTATAGAACACACGGTACAATGCAAACAGGATCGGCATCTGAATGATCAGCTGTAGACAGCTGCCGGTAGGAGAAACACCGTATTTATGGTAAACGGCCTGGGTTTCCTCCTGCATTTTCTGCATGGAGACCTGGTCCTTTTTCCCCTTATACTTCTTCTGGATCTCCTGTATCTCCGGGTTCATTTTCGCCGATAATCGGGAGAATTTCTGCTGTTTATAAGTCAGTGGATAAAGCGCGGTATAGATGATGATCGTCAGAATGATGATCGTCACACCAACATTCGCTTCCCCGCCGGCGATCAGGCACAGGAACTCGTAAATTCCGTTCATGACGAATCCGAGCACCCTTGCGATCGGTCCCAGTATCGCTCCGGGATACTTTGTCAATACAATGTCCAATGGTGTATCCTCCTAAATAATTTAGTCACAACAGCGGATCCTACCCACCCTTTGAAAAGGGATTGCAGCGCATGATCCTCCAGGCCGCTTTTGCGCCGCCTTTTAAGAATCCGTATTTTTCCACAGCAAGAAGCCCATACTCCGAACAACTCGGACAATAAGGGCATTTCGTGGATTTCATGGGTGAAATATATTTCTGATAAACCTTGATCAAAAAGATCAGAACTCTTTTCATACTCTTATCTTATGAAGCTTCGCAAGATACAAAAGCGCCTCTTCTACCTCGTAGTACGAAGCATCCTTTGCAGGATTCCTTGCGATGACTACAATGTCAAGACCACTACTTAACATTTCTTCATGCAGCCGGTAGCTTTCACGGATCAATCTGGTGATCCTGTGCCGGATCACACTGTTCCCCACTTTCTTACTCACAGAGATCCCGAGCCGGTTTCTTTCGGTCTCATTCTTTCGCACAACCATGACCAGAATGCGGCAGGACTTGGATCTTCCAAACTTATAAACCTGTTGATAATTTTTTGTTTTCGAAAGGGAATCCGTTTTTTTCATAAAGAAAAAGCCACAGAAACTGTGGCTATGCTGATAATTTCTTTCTACCCTTTAATCTTCTGGCAGCCAGAACCTTTCTTCCACCTTTGGTGCTCATTCTTTTACGAAAACCATGTACCTTTGCTCTCTGCCGGGTTTTCGGCTGAAATGTCATCTTCATTGTTCTTCACCTCTATTAAAAAATCAAAATAAACAAAAATACCTTGTCCATTATATCAAAAAAGGTCTGAAAGTCAAGAAAAAATCTTTCTATATGATAACAAAGGGGATAACCTGTTCATAACCTGTGGATTATAGTGGATAGCAGTGGATAGCCTGTGAATTGTTTTTTCATTGAAAAAAAAGCAATTTTCGTGTATTATAGTTTTGTGTGCGAATTTTTTTAAAAGGATGATCATACATGGAAGAACTGATCGCTCGATGGCCGGAAGTCCTTGAGAAAATAAAAGAAAATGAAGAGATCACCGATGTGGCTTTCCGTACTTTCGTGGAGCCTTTTGAAGTGGTAAGCGTAAAGGATAACAAGGTCTACATCGTGGTTCCTACGGAACAGATCGGAGTTGATTTCTTTTCCAGAAGATACAAGGAATTCGTTACGATCGCGATCGGTGATGTTCTCGGTGTGATCTACGAGATCGTTTTTATCTCATCAGAAGATAAAAACAACCTCTTAAATATGGAAGAAACAGAATCGCAGCCATCCAAAAAACATGTGCCGAACATCCTTTTTGAACAGGCAAATCTGGTTCCAAACTATACTTTCGATACGTTTGTAGTAGGAAACAACAACAAACTGGCACATGCTGCTTCTCTGGCTGTGGCGGAATCACCGGGTGAAACCTATAACCCTCTGTTTATCTACGGAGGCGTCGGTCTCGGAAAAACCCACCTGATGCATTCCATCGGTCATTATGTTCTCGAACAGAATCCTCAGAAAAAGGTTTTATATGTCAGTTCCGAGGTCTTCACAAATGAAGTGATCGAGGCGGTTCGAAGCGGTAATGCGTCTTCCATGTCAAAAGTCCGGGATAAATACAGGACCGTCGACATGCTTCTGATCGATGATATACAGTTTATAATAGGAAAAGACACGACTCAGGAAGAGTTTTTCCACACCTTCAACGCCCTTCAGCAGCAGAGAAAAGCCATTGTTCTGACCTCTGACCGGCCGCCGAAGGAAATGGAAACCTTGGAAGAGCGTTTCCGTTCCCGTTTTGAGATGGGATTGATGGTGGATATCCAGACACCGGATTACGAAACCCGGATGGCTATCCTTCGAAAAAAAGCGGAGTCGGAACACTACGAGATCGCCGACTGGATCCTTCAATACATCGCCGAAAACGTGAAGTCCAACATCCGTGAACTGGAAGGAGCTTTGAACAAGCTTCATTTTTCCGTAAATATCGAAAAAAAGGACATTACCATAGAGTATGTGAAAAACGAACTGCAGAGTATTATCCGTCCGGAGGAGAGCAAAGCGATCACACCGGAGCTCATTATCGATGTAGTTTGTGAACATTTTCATATTACCAATGAACAGATCACGTCGACATCCAGATCCAATGATGTCGCAAAACCGCGGCAGATCGCCATGTATCTGTGCAACAGCATGACTTCCACATCTCAGATAACGATCGGAAAACTGCTCGGCGGAAGAGATCATTCTACTGTGATCCATGGGATCAAGACCATGACCAGGGAATACGAAAACAACGAAAACACGAAAAACACGATCGATACGATACGTAAAAAGATCAACCCGAATTAAAGGTTTTCCACAAACCTGTAAGATTAAACTTTTTAGTTTTTTCGCTGCATCAGCGGAAGAGGAGAGATATCCACATATCCACACCCTCTATGATGAATAAGATTATTATTAATAAATATTTTATAGATATGCGAAAGGAGCTCTTTCATTCATGAAGATCATCTGTCCTAAAGGAAGCCTTCTTTATGGAGTAAACACCGTATCGAAAGCCGTTCCCACAAGAACCACGATGGCAGTTTTGGAATGTATCCTGATCGATGCATCGGAAGGCGTCATCAAACTTACAGCAAATGATACGGAGCTTGGGATCGAAACCAGGATTGAAGGAACGATCGAACAGCCCGGTGTGATCGCTTTGGATGCGCGTGTCTTTTCTGATATTGTAAGAAAGCTTCCGGAAAATGATATTACGATAGAAACGGGAGAAACCTTTAAAACAAGGATTTCATGTGAAAAGACGGAGATCAATATTGTCGGAAAGTCGGGAGAAGACTTTTCACCGCTTCCGAAGCTCCAGCAGAGTAATGAGATCGTGATCTCTCAGTTTACTTTTAAGGAAGTCATCCGTCAGACGATCTTCTCGATCGCGGACAATGACAATACGAAGATCATGACAGGGGAATGCTTTGAGATCAAGAACGACCAGCTCAGGGTTATCTCTCTTGACGGCCATCGGATCTCTGTTCGTAAGGTAAAACTGAAAGGCACTTATCCGGATGTGAAGGTGATCGTTCCCGGAAAGACCCTTTCCGAAGTCAGCAAGATCCTTCCCGGAGAAGCGGACCGGGATGTGAATATCTATCTGGAACGAAATCACATTATGTTCCAGTTTGATACAACGACTGTTGTTTCGCGGTTGATCGAAGGAGAATTCTTCAAGATCGACACCATGCTGGTCTCGGAATACGATACAAAGCTCTCCATCAAAAAGAAAGATCTTCTGGATTGTATTGACCGTGCTTCTCTTCTTGTCAAAGAAGGGGATAAAAAACCGATCGTCATGAAGATCGAAGATGAAAAGATGAATCTGAAGATGATCTCCTTCATCGGTTCCATGAATGAGGAGATCGACATCAGAAAAGAAGGAAAAGATATTGAGATCGCGTTTAATCCGAAATTCTGTATGGATGCGTTAAGGGTTATCGATGATGAAGATATCACAATGTATATGAGAAACGCCAAATCTCCCTGCTTTATCCGGGATGAAGCGGATACATATATTTACCTGATCCTTCCGGTCAATTTCAATTCAGGATCCAGATAGAATGAAAGAGATTAAGATCAGGGATGATTTCATAAAACTCGGTCAGGCCATGAAGCTGGCGGGCGCAGTGGATTCCGGAGCGTTGGCAAAGGAAAGGATTTTGGCGGAAGAGGTGAAGGTCAACGGAGAGATCTGTACCATGCGCGGGAAAAAACTGTTCAACGGTGATGTGTTTTCCGTGGATGGTGAAGATTTTCGTGTGATTGTATGATCATAGAGTCCATAAAACTCTCAAATTTTCGAAATTACGAAAATGGAGAGATTAATTTTTCGGAAGGAGTCAATATTCTCTACGGCGAAAACGCGCAGGGCAAAACGAATCTTCTGGAAGCAGCCTACATCAGCGGCACGACAAAGTCCCATAAAGGAAGCAAAGATCGGGAGATCATTCTTTTCGGAAAAGAAGAAGCGCATATACAGACGAACGTAAAAAAGAAGGATGCTGTTTTTCGTATTGATCTGCATCTGAAAAAAAGCAGATCAAAAGGGATCGCCATAAACCAGATCCCGATCAAAAAAGCGTATGATCTTTTCGGAATTCTGAACATTATCTTTTTTTCTCCGGAGGATCTGAATATCATAAAAAACGGTCCGTCCGAGAGACGCCGGTTTATGGATGCGGAGATCTGCCAGCTTGATAAGATCTACCTTTCCGAGCTTATGAAATATAATAAAGCGCTTGCGCAGAGAAATCAGCTTTTGAAGGATATCCGCGAAAAACCGAAACTGAAAAGTACGCTCGGCGTTTGGAATGAAACCTTAAGTACATACGGAAAACAGGTGATCAGCCGCAGAAGAAAATTTATCAAGGAGCTGAATGAGATCATCGGTGAGATCCACAGTGATCTTTCCGGTGGAAAAGAAAAGCTGGTCATGGATTACGAAGCGGATGTGAGCGAAAACGATTTTGAAACGCAGCTGATCCTTTCGGAGGAAAGAGATCTGCATCAGTGCATGACAAATCGTGGTCCGCATCGTGATGATGTTATTTTTAAGATAAACGACATTGATGTACGTCATTTTGGTTCTCAGGGACAACAGAGAACAGCAGCGCTTTCCTTAAAGCTAGCAGAGATAGAGCTTGTGAAGCGGCAGATCCATGAAGCGCCGGTGCTGCTTTTGGATGACGTATTGAGTGAACTGGATCATAACCGGCAAAATTATTTACTCCGGAGGATCGGTTCGATCCAGACCGTTATTACCTGCACAGGCCTGGATGAATTTGTGAAAAACAATGTACAGATCGACCGGTTGTTTGAAATTAAAAACGGCCGGATCACGCAGGAAAACAAATAGAGCAGAAGGAAGAATATGTCGGAAGAAAACGTAATTGGGAAAACGGAACAGGAATATGGCGGGGATCAGATCCAGGTCCTGGAAGGGCTGGAAGCGGTAAGAAAACGTCCCGGTATGTATATCGGCAGTACTTCTTCCCGCGGTCTGCATCACCTTGTCTATGAGATCGTGGATAACGCCGTGGATGAGGCGCTGGCCGGTTACTGCAAAATATCAAGGTCAGCATCAATCCGGACAACAGTATTACCGTTGTGGATGACGGGCGCGGGATCCCGGTGGATATCAATCATAAGACCGGCCGTCCGGCAGCGGAGGTTGTGTTTACCGTGCTTCATGCCGGCGGAAAGTTTGGTGGTGGAGGATATAAGGTTTCCGGCGGTCTTCATGGTGTCGGCGCTTCTGTTGTGAATGCGCTTTCCGAATTTCTGGAGGTTGAGATCCGTCGCGGCGGCCATATTTTTACACAGCGCTATGAACGCGGAAATATCGTTACGGAGCTTAAGGAGCAGGGAACCTGTCCGGAAGATGAGACAGGAACGACCGTGCGCTTTCTTCCGGATGCGGATATTTTTGAAGAAACGGTATATGACTATCAGACCTTAAAGCAGAGGCTTCGGGAAACCGCCTTTTTGACCAAGGGTTTACGGATCGTTTTGAATGATGAGAGAGAAGATCCGGTTCACAGCCATGAATTCCATTATGAAGGCGGGATCAAGCAGTTCGTGGAATACTTAAACCGCGGAAAAACGCCTTTGTATGAGCAGATCATCTACTGTGAAGGGTCTGTGAGCGGCGTATACGTGGAAGTGGCTATGCAGCATAATGATTCGTTCAACGATTCCACGTTCAGTTTCGTCAATAACATCATTACTCCCGAAGGCGGAACGCATCTGACCGGTTTTCGAAACGCAACAACGAAAACGTTTAATGATTACGCAAGGTCCAATAAGATCTTAAAGGATACGGAAGCGTTGACCGGTGATGATATCAGAGAAGGTTTGACCGCGATCATTTCCGTAAAGATCGAGGAACCCCAGTTTGAAGGCCAGACCAAACAGAAGCTGGGGAACAGTGAAGCCAGAGGGGCTGTTGAAAATGTAGTGACTCAGCAGCTGACCTATTTCCTTGAACAAAATCCTTCTGTTGCGAGGACGATCTGCGATAAGGCAATCTTAGCGCAGAGAGCGAGGGAAGCGGCCAGAAAGGCGAGAGATCTGACCAGGAGAAAGACGGCTTTGGAAGGCGGATCCCTGCCCGGAAAGCTTGCCGACTGTTCAGATAAGGATCCGAAAAACTGCGAGATCTTCATCGTCGAGGGAGATTCCGCCGGTGGCTCCGCGAAAAAGGCCAGAAGCCGCGCAACGCAGGCGATCCTTCCTCTTCGCGGAAAGATTTTGAATGTGGAAAAGGCAAGGCTGGACCGGATCTATGATAACGCAGAGATCAAGGCCATGATCACAGCCTTCGGTACCGGCATTCATGATGATTTCGATATTGAGAAGCTTCGTTACCATAAGATCATCATCATGACGGATGCCGACGTGGACGGCGCGCACATCGCCACATTGATGCTTACCTTCCTTTACCGCTTCATGCCGGGCCTCATTAAGGGAGGATATGTCTATCTTGCGACGCCGCCGCTCTATAAACTCGAAAAAAATAAAAAAGTCTGGTATGCCTACAGCGATGATGAATTAAACCGTATTCTCGTGGATGTGGGCAGGGATAACAATAATAAGATCCAGCGGTACAAAGGTCTTGGTGAAATGGACGCGGAACAGCTTTGGGAGACCACGATGGATCCGGAGAAGCGGATCTTAAAGAGAGTCATGATCGATGATGATGACGTTTCCGAGATCGATGTTACCTTTACGACGCTGATGGGCGATAAAGTCGAACCGAGGCGTGAGTTTATTGAAGAAAACGCAAAGTTTGTACAGAATTTGGATATTTAAAGTATGAAAAATATGTTTATAACCTGGATCCATAATTTATTTCAAAAATTATTCAACGGGTTATTCAAAGGATAATACATGGACGAATTAAAATTTGACAGCATAAAAGACGTTGACCTTAAGAAGACCATGGAAACTTCTTATATTGATTACGCAATGAGCGTGATCGCGGCGCGGGCGCTTCCGGACGTAAGGGACGGATTAAAGCCCGTGCAGAGAAGAGTCCTGTTTTCCATGATCGAGCTCAACAATACACCGGATAAACCCCATCGGAAATGCGCCCGTATCGTCGGTGATACGATGGGTAAATACCATCCTCACGGGGACAGCTCCATCTATGGAGCTCTGGTCAACCTTGCCCAGGAATGGAGTACGCGTTATCCGCTTGTTGATGGTCACGGAAACTTTGGTTCCGAAGACGGCGACGGCGCAGCGGCCATGCGTTATACAGAGGCGCGGCTGTCAAAGGTTGCGATGGAAATGCTGCGGGACATCAACAAGGATACTGTGGATTTTGTCCCGAACTTTGATGAAACGGAAAAGGAACCGACGGTTCTTCCCGCCCGCATTCCAAATCTTCTTGTGAACGGAACAACCGGTATTGCCGTTGGTATGGCGACCAACATCCCTCCGCATAATCTGAGGGAAGTATCGAATGCCGTGATCAAGATCATTGATAACAGGGTGGAAGAGGATCGGGAAACCGAAGTTGACGAACTCCTGCAGATCGTGAAGGGTCCTGATTTTCCGACCGGCGCCGAGATCCTCGGTACGCGTGGGATTGAAGAATCTTATCGCACAGGGCGCGGAAAGATCCGTGTCCGCGCGGTGACGGATATAGAAACACTGCCGAACGGGAAAAGCCGGATCATTGTTACCGAGCTTCCCTATATGGTGAATAAGGCAAGGCTTTTGGAAAAGATCGCCGAACTTCACAGGGATAAAAAGATCGACGGGATCACGGATCTCAGAGATGAATCCGACCGGGAAGGTACCCGCGTTGTTGTGGAACTCAGACGCGACGTGAACGCCAATGTGGTGTTGAACCAGCTTTATAAGCATACACAGATGCAGGACACCTTCGGGGTGATCCAGTTATGCCTTGTCAACGGCGAACCCAAGGTACTGAATCTCCTGGAAATGCTGAAGTATTATCTTAGGCACCAGGAAGAAGTGATCACCCGCCGGACCAAATTTGATCTGAAAAAGGCCGAGGAACGGGCGCATATCATTGAGGGTCTGCTGATCGCTCTCGATAATATCGACGAAGTGATCAAGCTGATCCGTGCCAGCCATACCACGCAGGAAGCCAAGGACGCGCTGGTTTTACGCTTTGGTCTGACAGAGATCCAGGCGAATGCCATTGTGGAGATGAGGCTTCGCGCTCTGACCGGTCTGGAACGGGAGAAGCTGGAGTCTGAATTTGAAGAATTGAAGGCAAAGATCGCGGAATTTCGCGCGATCCTTTCCGATGAGAAAAAGCTGCTCGGCGTGATCCGTGTGGAGCTCTCCGAAATTGCCGAAAAATACGGGGATGACCGCCGGACGCAGATCGGCTTTGATGAAGATGATATTTCGATGGAGGATATGATCCCGGTCAGCAATACCGTGATCGCGATGACGAAGCTCGGTTATATCAAGCGGATGAGCCTTGATAATTTCAAGAGTCAGAATCGCGGCGGCCGCGGGATCAAGGGCATGGAAACCATAGAAGACGATTATATCGACGAGCTTCTGATGACCGTGACCCATCATTATCTTCTGTTCTTTACGAACCATGGGAGGGTATATCGGATCAAGGCCTATGAAGTGCCGGAAGCCAGCCGCACCTCCCGCGGGACAGCGATCATCAACCTTCTGCAGCTCATGCCGGAGGAGAAGATCACGGCACTGATCCCGGTGGAAAAATACGGCGAAGGACAGTTCCTGTTCATGGCGACCAAAACCGGTATCGTCAAGAAAACGCCGTTGAATGATTTTAAAAATATTCGAAAGACCGGCCTGATGGCGATCAATCTGAGGGAAGACGACGAGCTGATCGAGGTAAAGAGAACCGACGGCGAACGGGATATCTTCCTTGCCACGAAATACGGGCAGATCATCCGTTTCCACGAGACGGATGTACGGGCGACAGGCCGCGCTTCCATGGGAGTACGTGGTATGAACCTGGCGGATCAGGACGAGATCATCGGCATGCAGCTCGATGTGCAGGGAAGCTCCCTGATGTTCGTATCCGAAAAGGGTCTCGGAAAATGCACGCTGTTGACGGAGTTTTCACCGCAATTCCGCGGCGGAAAAGGCGTGCGGTGCTATAAGATCACCGAAAAGACAGGTAATCTCATCGGATTTAAGGCGGTGGAAGAGGACAATGAGGTCATTGTCATTACCACCGGCGGCGTGATCATCCGTTTTGCCGTAAATAAGACGGCGCTTTCCGGACGGATCACTTCCGGCGTGAAGCTCATTAATCTGGATGAAGGCGTGACAGTGGCAAGCTTCGCGAAGGTTCGAAAAGACGATGATATCACCCAGGCTGCCGATACCCGCGGCGATGAGGTGCCGGAGATCGACGATTCGATCCGTGAAAAAGAAGAAAGCGTAGAAGACGAAGAAACCGAAGAGAACGAAACCGGGGAAAGCGATCCTGTCGATCCGGATGGGGAAGATGATGCGTGAGATCGATTGTAAGAGGATTACGGAAGTAGTTCGCAGCCAGTGTATGGATGCGAACTATTTTCTTTCTGAAGACATGAAAAAATGTCTTTCAAAAGCTGAAAAGACAGAAGACAGTCCGATCGGACAGAAAATTCTGGGGATTTTGCAGGAAAACCTGAAGATCGCGGGAGAGGATTCGATACCGATCTGTCAGGATACCGGCATGGCGGTGTTCTTTGTGGAAGTCGGACAGGAAGTGCATATCACAGGCGGAAATCTCTCTGACGCCATTAATGAGGGAGTGCGTCTGGGCTATGTTGACGGTTATCTTAGAAAATCGGTGGTGAAGGATCCTCTGGACCGGGTCAATACCGGCGACAACACGCCTGCCGTGATCCATTATGAGATCGTTCCCGGGGACCGGCTGACGATCACCTGTGCCCCCAAGGGGTTTGGAAGCGAGAATACGAGCCGGCTTTATATGTTGAAACCCGCAGAAGGGATCGAAGGCGTGAAGGATGCCGTGATCCGGACTGTACAGGAGGCGGGACCGAATGCCTGTCCGCCGGTCGTGGTGGGCGTCGGCATCGGCGGAGATTTTGAAAAAGCCGCGATCATGGCGAAAAAAGCCCTGACCAGGCCGGTGGGAGAAAAGCCTTCGGATCCGAAGATAATTGCTCTGGAAGAGGAATTGCTGACAAAGATCAATGCGCTTGGGATCGGTCCGGGCGGCCTGGGCGGAAAAGTGACGGCGCTGGCTGTCCATATCAATACATATCCCACGCATATCGCCGGTCTTCCCGTGGCAGTCAATATCTGCTGCCATGTGAACCGTCACAGGAAGGAGGTTCTGTAATGGAAAAGAAGATCCTTCTTCCGTTTACAAAGGAGATCAATGAAACCTTACGCGCCGGAGATCTTGTGACAATGACGGGCGAAATGCTGGTGGCGCGGGACGCAGCGCATCAGAGGATGCTGATGCAGTGGGAATCTGAAAACAGCCTTCCGATCGATCCGAAAAACGCCTGTATCTACTACATGGGGCCCTCTCCCGCGCGGGAAGGAAGGGTCATCGGTTCAGCCGGCCCCACCACGGCTACCCGTATGGATAAATATACGCCGACGCTACTGGATCTCGGAGTGACGGCAATGGTGGGAAAAGGGAAACGTTCTCAGGAAGTAAAGGAAGCGATCATACGAAATAAAGCCGTTTATCTGGCGGCGGTCGGCGGCGCGGGCGCTTATCTTTCGAAATGCATCATCTCTTCGGAAGTGATCTGTTATGACGATCTCGGCGCGGAAGCCATCCGGCGGATCAAGGTAAAGGATTTCCCGGCGATCGTTGTGATGGACTGCGCAGGGGGAGATCTTTATTTCCCGCAGGCGGACGGAGCATAATAAAAACCATAGGTAACAATTCAAGTCTTCCGGAGAAAACATATGGCAAAACCATCTTCCGTTCATGAACTGGTCATCAATGAAGAAAAAAGACTGGCAAAAAAGGATCACGGAAAACAGGCGATAAAACAGGAGGGGTTAAAGCTTCCTCTGATCCTGCTCGGCGCAGTAATTTATTCATTCAGCCTGAATATCTTTTTGCGGCCTTTACACCTTTATTCGGGCGGGCTCATGGGTTTTGCACAGCTGTTTGAATCGCTCTTTAACCGGGCAGGGATCACCTTCGGCGGAATCCAGTTCTCCGGTATCCTCTACTATCTGATGAATGTGCC
>JAEESA010000277.1 GCA_016286115.1 Lachnospiraceae bacterium | reverse complement strand
TGCAATGTCATGCTTGACAGGATCAAAGCTTGCCAGGTAGCGTAGGGATGAAAAAAAAGCCAAAAACCATACAACAAAAAATATTCGTGATCTTTATCCGCGTCATCTTTACCGCGATCACCTTCTTTGTCCTCTTAAGCGTTGCGGAGCTGGTGGTCTTGCAGGGCATTACGGGGGAAGCAATTGATTCGCAGACGGCGCTGATCAAGCAGGAATCCGAACGATCCATGATGGAACTTACGAAGAAAAGCATGGAGGATTTTGCATTTCAGACGGCAGATAATACGGACTGGAATTTCTGGATGTTCCGGCATGACTGCGTGGCGCTGAGTAAACAGGTAAAGGATATTTTGACGCGGCGCTCAGAGTATGAGAAGGTGGAGGTAACGCTGCCGGATCCGAATAAAGGAGGCGAGCTTTCGCTGCAGCTCATGCTCCCTGCGATCATGGCTGAGAACGAAGATGATTATGAAAAGATCGGCCTGCTGGCGAATCTGGGTCCCGCGATGGAGGCAATGATCCTGGATAATGAACTGGAGACACAGGACTTTGTGATCGGGCTGCCCAGCGGGATTTCGCTGGTGATGGATACTCTTTCGGACAAAAAATATGATGAAAACGGGGCTCTGATCCCTTATGATCCGCGGGTGCGGCCCTGGTGGGATCAAGCGGTGAAAACAGAGGACGTCTGCTTCACAACGGATGTGAACGACAAGTCTCTGGGCGAATCTGTGGTCGTGTTCGGCGTGCCGGTATATGACGGGGATGAACTTCTGGCTGTGGTGGAAAGCTCCATCAATTTGAATACGATCGGTGATATCGCCACAAAGACTCTTGTCGGTGAAGCCGGGTTTACGATCATAGTAAGTGATGATGAGAGGTTGATTTATTCCTCCAAAACAGAAGGGGAACTCGTGGAAGATGATACATTCTCCACCTTCATCAGCGATTTTAATAACGAAGCGCTGAATGAGGCCACGCGTAACGCTCTGAATGGGGAAACCGGGTTTTCGGAGATCATCATCGACGGGAAGGAGTACTGCGTCGGCTATGCGCCGATGACAACGGTATACTGGACGCAGATGATCTTCATTCCCAAAGAGGAACTCACTGCTTCCCTGACAAAACTCCTTTTGGACCTCGATCTGACTACGGCGTATACAGTGATGCGGTATCAGAAAGCGTTTCGTTATGCGCTGCTGTTCACGATCCTGGCGTTTGTTTTCCTGATCCTGGTCACGCTCTGGCAGACAAAAAGGTTTTCGAGGAAGGTGACCGACCCTCTGAAAAGGATGTCGGAGAGCATGCATAATATCACCTCGGACAATATCCGTTTTCTCATGGATGATACCTATCGCACGGGAGATGAGATCGAGCTTTTGGCGGAGAACTTTGCCGAATTGACGGATCGGACCGTGAACTATATCGAGGCGATCACAAACATCACGGCAGAGAAGGAACGTGTGGGAACAGAGCTGGCTCTGGCAACAAAGATCCAGGCGGATATTCTGCCCTGTGATTTCCCCGCGTTTCCGGAAAGGAACGAATTTGACCTGTACGCATCAATGACGCCGGCCAAAGAGGTGGGCGGAGATTTTTATGACTTTTTCCTGATCGATAACGACCATCTCGGCATGGTGATCGCGGATGTTTCCGGAAAGGGGATCCCCGCAGCCATGTTCATGATGCATTCAAAAAGTACGATCGCAAACTGCCTGAAGCTCGGGAAATCGCCGGCGAAAACGTTGGAAGATGCGAACAATGCGCTGTGTGTCAATAACGGCGAGAATATGTTTGTAACGGCCTGTGTCGCGATCCTGACGATCTCCACCGGGAAGCTCGTGATGGCAAATGCCGGACATGAACGCGCGGTCCTGGTGAAACCGGGAGAAGACGCCGAGTATCTGAAGGATAAACATGGTCTTTTCCTGGCGGGCTGGGCAGGAAAGAAATACAAGGACTATGAATGGGAGCTTACTCCGGGCACGAAGTTCTTTATCTATACGGACGGCGTTGTGGAGGCAACAGATTCTGCGAAGGAACTGTTTGGCGCAGAACGGCTTCTTGATTCTCTTAATAAATCGAAGGGAGCCGGACCTGAGGAAACGCTGAAGACAGTGCGGAGCGATGTGGATGCGTTTGTCGGAGACGCGGAGCAGTTTGACGACCTGACCATGCTGTGCATGGAATATAAAGGGAATATCGTTAAGAAGGATGTTCTTACACTTGATGCAAAGGTCCAAAACCTGCCGCAGCTTCTGGCGTTCGTCGATAAGAAGTTTGCCGAGATCGACTGCCCGGCGAAGACGCGGAACGAGATCGATGTCGCGATGGAGGAGGTCTTCGTGAACATCGCAAGTTACGCATACGGCGAAGAAGGCGGGGAGGTGCGGATCGAGATCAGCATCGAAGACCGCGTTGCCACAATCACCTTCATGGATCACGGAATCCCCTACGACCCGCTGGTACGGGAGGATCCGGATATCACGCTCCCCGCCGCGGAACGGGAGATCGGAGGCCTTGGGGTCTTTTTGACGAAACAGAATATGGACCACGTGTATTATAGCTTTAGGGATGCGCAGAATATCCTTGTGGCGAAAAAAACGATCCCGGTGGGGAACGAATGATTAAATGAGATTATTTGAGAAAAGGGAAGCGTACGCTGCAGTCAAGGTGAGGGGCTCGGGGGTCACAAAACCGACCGCGATGGCAGACCTCGTCTATAACGGGCAGGAACAGTACCTCGTTACGATGGAATACCGGAGCGCCGATAACGAAACCGGCCGTAACCTGGTCCGTTAAGAAGAAATACAAGAAGTATATTGCAATCAGCAGCGATGGCGTTGTGACGAAAAAACTAGGCGCAGGATCCAAAAAGAAGATCCCTGTAAAGGTGAAGGTGAAAGCGTTTGATGGATATAAAAAAACATTGCTTTGTAAAGTGACTGTGAAGTAAAAGGAGGAAAGAGTTATGAATTTTTTCAGGAAGCTTGCTAAGGGAAGTATAGGGTTTGCGCTGGCGCTCACGCTGGTTCTTGCGCCGTTCACAAAGGTGCAGGCGGCATACACCTATACCGCAGACGATATCATGTATCTGGAGGGGATCGAACGCACGGCGTATCAGGAGGGAATGAGCTTTGGGCTCCTGGATATGAATCTGGATGAGGCGCCGGAACTTTTTGTGGGAAAAAGGGACGGTACAAGCGATATTCTTAAGATCTATGTTTACGATCAGGTAAACCATAAGGCAAAGCTTGATACGACCATCAAAAAGGCGGTCAGTATCTATGATTATCCGAAAAAACACGGGGTGATCGTGGAAACAAAGCATGCGCCCGCCAACACCTTTTCGGTATACTGCTTCGACAAAAAAGGTAAGCTGAAATTACAGACGGAATACAGGGCAGAGATCGGTGGAAAGTATTACAAAGACAAACATGAGATATCCAAAAAGAAATACAAGAAATTTGTGAAAAAGGCAAAAAAATATTACGAACAGCTGGTTCTGGTTTCCTGCTCTACACCCTGGGTGGACAGCTCCATCATCGGTGTGGCCGAAACGGTGGGAGACCGGGGGCTCGCGAATGACTTCCGCCTTTCCTCTACGTATTCGTGGCTGAAAGAAGAGCATCTGGATGAAAAAAATACTCAGTCCAGCTATCTGAACGATGTCGGCGTTGCCACAGCGAAGAACCTGAAGGACATGATGACGGATAGTGCAAAATATACCGGGGCAAATATCGAAGCGGCAAGAACCTATTATGATATGATCATCGATTGGGAGAAACGGGATCAGGACGGTGTCGCCCCGCTTAGGGAGTATATCGACCGGGTGTTGGCGGTGTCGGATCTCAAGGGGTACGAAGACTTCATTACGGATCCCGAAGGGTTATATCTGACTGATTTTTTGAGTATAAAGACGGATGTTTACAGCCATATTGACGCTTCCAAGTATATCGGAGTAATGGATCCCGGCCCCTTCACCATGGATCCCAAGATCGGGACCAATCCTTATGTCGATGAT
>JAEESA010000022.1 GCA_016286115.1 Lachnospiraceae bacterium | reverse complement strand
ATCGCATTGAGTGCGGTCCTTGCATCACCGTCTGACATATCCGCAAGAAAACCGGCCGCATCATCATCTATAACGGCGTTATATGCACCCATTCCCTTTTTTTCATCATATACGGCGCGGTGTATGAGTTCCTTTATATCATCTTCGGAAAGGGGCTTTAGTTCAAATATGACCGAACGCGAAATAAGCGCCCCGTTCACCTCGAAATACGGATTCTCGGTAGTGGCGCCTATAAGTATGACCGTGCCGTCCTCTACAAAGGGAAGGAGATAATCCTGCTGCCCCTTATTGAAACGGTGGATCTCGTCGATGAAGAGAATCGTCTTTTTCCCGTACATGCCGCGAAGATCCTTTGCCTCGCGGATGACCTCTTCCATGTCCTTTTTTCCGGCCGACGTGGCGTTGATCTGACGGAATTCGGCGCTCGTGGTATGCGCAATGACTTGCGCGAGCGTCGTTTTCCCGGTCCCGGGCGGGCCGTAAAAGATCACAGAAGACAGCTGGTCCGCCTGGATCGCACGGTAGAGGAGCCGCCCCGGCGCAATGATGTGCTCCTGCCCCACGACCTCCTCAAGCCGTTCCGGCCTCAGCCGGCTCGCCAGCGGCGATTCTTCCTGTGTATTCTGTTTTCGCATATAGTCAAATAAATCCATAGTTTTCACAAATCGGGTAAAAGGGGGCTTTCCCCCTACTCGCGGAGCGACCCGTGCCCGGCTTTGGCCGGGATATTTTCTTGGACCTGCGCATAAATAAAGCCGCCGCATTACGCGACGGCTCCTCTCTTCTCATTACGCCATTTTGTTCACCGCGATCGTCAGGCGGGATACCTTACGGGCTGCGGTATTCTTATGGTAGATCCCCTTGTTGCTCGCGCTGGAGATCTTTCCGATCGCCGCCTTCAGGCTCTCTTCTGCTTCGGCCTTGTTCCCGGCTTCGATCGCTGCTTCCACTTTCTTAATGGAAGTTTTCACACTGCTCTTCACGGATTTATTCCGGTCTGTTTTCTTCTTTGTAACAAGAATTCTCTTCTTTGCTGACTTTATGTTTGCCAAAATAGCACCTCCAAAATCTTTCTCTTCTTCATTGTTGTTTTCAATATAAAGCAGTTCGTAGGGGAATCGAACCCCTGTTTCCGCCGTGAGAGGGCGGCGTCTTAACCGCTTGACCAACGAACCACGCACGCATCAGCTTTAATACTATACCACACGAAAAAATCCGATGCAAGGTTTTTTTCACGAAAAAAAAATGCTATACTCTATATTGATCATTCTCAGAAAGGAAAGTTACTGCTCACGCGCCCTTTGGAGAACCATAAAACCGCCGCTGCTGGGCAGTAACAGATTGAACTCATGAAAATACGGACAAGATTTGCCCCGAGCCCCACGGGGAGGATGCATGTGGGGAATTTGCGGACCGCGCTTTATGCGTATCTTATTACAAAGCATGAAGGCGGCGATTTCATCCTGCGGATCGAGGACACGGACCAGGAGCGCTATGTCGAAGGCGCCGTGGACATCATCTACCGGACGCTGCAGGCGACCGGGCTCATCCACGACGAAGGCCCTGATAAGGACGGCGGCGTCGGCCCCTATGTCCAGAGCGAACGCCAGGAAAAAGGAATCTATCTCGAATACGCGAAGAAGCTGATCGAAAAGGGCGAGGCCTACTACTGCTTCTGCACGCCGGAACGGTTAGAAGGGCTCCGGCAGACCGTGGCCGGAAAAGAGATCTCGATCTACGATAAACACTGCCTGTCCCTCAGCAAAGAAGAGGTTGAAGCAAACCTCGCGGCGGGAAAGCCGTATGTGATCCGGCAAAATAACCCCCGGACCGGCACGACGACCTTCGAGGACGAGATATACGGCGATATCACCGTGGACAACGCCGAGCTTGACGACATGATCCTGATCAAGTCCGACGGCTTCCCGACCTACAATTTCGCCAACGTCGTGGACGACCATCTGATGGGGATCACGCACGTGGTCCGCGGGAATGAGTATCTTTCCTCTTCCCCGAAGTATAACCGCTTATACGAGGCCTTCGGCTGGGACGTGCCGGTCTATGTGCACTGCCCTCTCATCACCAACGAGGACCATGAAAAGCTCTCGAAGCGCTCCGGCCACTCTTCTTACGAGGACCTGATCGAGCAGGGCTTTCTCACCGAAGCCATCGTGAACTTCGTGGCGCTCCTTGGCTGGAGCCCCGAAGACAATGAAGAGATCATGTCTTTGGACGAGCTGGTCAAAAAGTTCGATTACCGCAGGATCAACAAGGCTCCCGCCGTTTTCGACTTCACAAAGCTGAAATGGATGAACGGGGAATATATTAAGAAGCTCCCCTTTGAGGAATTCTTCGTTCACGCCGAGCCGGTGATCCGTTCGGTGGTAAAAAGAGACTGCGATATCGAAAAGATCGCACGGCTCGTGCAGTCCCGGATCGAGATCTACCCGGACATCAAAGACCTCGTGGACTTCTTCCAGGAGGTGCCGGAGTATGACGTTTCTCTTTATACGCATAAGAAAATGAAGACCACAGCCGAGACCTCGCTTCCCGTGTTAAAGGAAGTTCTCCCGGTGCTGGAAGACCTTAACGACTATTCCAACGACAGCATTTACGCCGCTGTGTCTTCGTTCATCGCCGATAAGGGCTATAAAAACGGATACGTCTTATGGCCGCTTCGCACTGCCGTTTCCGGAAAGCAGAACACGCCCGGCGGCGCCACCGAGATCATGGAGATCCTCGGCAAGGAGGAGTCCCTGACACGGATCCGTTCCGCCATTGACCGGCTGGACATGGTAAAAATTTACGGAACGACCGATTGAACGTAAAAACAATATGTTTTAAATATTTTCAAAGAGGAGGTATTAATGAAAAACAAGAAATTCCTTAAATCCATGCTGGCGGTCGCGCTTGCCCTGCCGCTGGCCCTCACCGGCGTAAGCCCTGTAGAGGCCGCCTATACCCCTTCCGGCACAGAGATCATGTTTTTGGCCGGCCTGGAAGCCACCTACAATGACCCGAGCAAGAGTTATGGGCTTTATGACATCAACATGGATTCGACCGTAGAACTCTTTATCGGCACCGCAGGAAAAACCGGGGACACGCTGGACATCTTCGTTTTCAATGAAGCCACAAGGACCCCCGATCTGAAGAAAACGATCAAGAAGGCCGTCAATGTCTATGACGACTATCAGCATGGGCAGGTCATCATCGAGACCAAAGGCGGCGGGGCTGTCGCCTATACCACCTACAAGCTGAACGAAAACGGCGCCTTAAAGATAAAAGTTTCCTACACCGCAAAGGGCGGGAAGTATTACAAGAACAAACGGGAGATCTCCGCTGCCAAATTCAAAAAGTACAAGAAAAAACTGGAAAAGAATCATACCACCATCGCCTTCACACCCGCAGCCAGTCCCTGGGTGGACAGCTCGATCCCCGGTGTGGCCGAGATCACCGGACAGCCGGATCTGAAGGATGATTTCCGGCTTGCCACCACATATTCCTGGCTTTCCGAAGAGCACCTGACGGACGGAAAGAGCCGTGTCAGCACTTTATCCTCTCCGGCCGCCACATTGGAAGAAAACAGTGAAGAGCTGCTTACTGACACCAATAAATACACCGGAGAAAACATTGATATCGTCCGCACTTACTATGACATGGCTACCGACTGGGATAAACGCGATCAGGACAGGGTCGATCCTCTTCGGAAATATATTGACGCTATTCAAAACGTAAACAGCCTTTCCGAAATGACGGACCTGCTGCTTTCCGATGAGATCTGCGCTTTCGTGAACCCCGCCTGGCTTTATGTCTATTATGACAAGAACGATATGACCGATTGGGCCGGATACATTGTTCCCAATAATTTCTCCATGTCTCCCTATGATTATCAGGAGGCAATGGCACAAGGGCTCCCCCTCGATGACTTCCGTTGGGAGTTCGGCAATCTTGTTCGTTATGCTTTATCCCGGGCCGGTTATCCCAGCAGGATGATCGAGGAGACTTTATCCGGGTGCTATGAATATGAAAACACTATTTTTGAAGAAACACAGTGGGATGAAGACGAAAAATGGATGTCCTATTCCGCCTGCACCTCCATGTGCAAAAACTTCCCGCTGGAAGAGACCATGCACAGCCTCGGCGCAACAAAAGGCAAGATCTTAGTCCTCTTCCCCTCATATCTCAAGGCTTTAGACAATATCTATACCGAGAAAAACCTGCCGCTCATCAAAGCGGAGCTGATCGCCATGACCAGTTACCAGTGTCTCTCTCTTCTTGATTTTGAAGCTGCCGCCATCGCCAATGGATACCTTTCCTACAACGGGGAGAGCATCATTGAAGAAGAAACGGGAAAGGCCGCGTATACAGATGATGAGATCAAAGAGGAACTGAACAAGCTCGCGAAGGAGCGCGCCACGAGTTCAAACGGATTGACACACATCGCGTGGGAAGGCGCCTATATGGAAGCCTTTGGCGACCCCGAGCTGAAAGCCGACCTGACCCGGATCTGCGAAGAAGAGATCGCGACCTTTGAAGAGCGCATTAAAAAAGAAGACTGGTTAAGCGCCGCCTCAAAGGAAGCCGCCATTGAAAAACTGCATGCAATGAATTTCTTCATCCTTACTTCTGACGACATCATTGACGCCTCCTTCCTCCAGATGGATCCGGAGATGTCATACCTTGAAGCCTACAACCAGGCTTTCAATGCCGACCGCAAACACCTCTTATCGTTTGTCGGAGAACCGATCGATCATACACGCTGGAATTATGACCTTATGGGCAGTACCACGATCATGGCCAACGCTTACTACACACAGCGGTTAAACATCATGACGATCTGCTTGGGCATTATCAATGACGATACTTACCGTCTGGATATGTCCGAGGAAGAAAAGCTGTCCGGTTTAGGTTATGTCATCGGACACGAGCTCACCCATGGTTTTGACGGTGATGGCTGCAAGTACGGCAAGGACGGTTCTCTGGTCGTAACGGAAGCCAACCCGTATGGATGGTTTACGGAAAGTGACTTTAACGCCTTTTACGGGAAAGTAGGAAAGGTCATCGACTACTTCAATGCCATCTGGCCGACGCCGGAAAGCTCCTGTATCGGAGAAGCGCTGCAGGGTGAAGCCATTGCGGACATGGGCGGCGTTGCCGTCACGCTGGATATTAGCGAGACCATCGAGGACTTTGATTACGACAAGTATTTCCGCTCCTTAGCCAATTTCTGGAAAGAACAGCGGACCTACGAATCCGAGCTTAACAAACTCCTCACTGACGAACATCCTCTGAATCACCTTCGGGTCAATGTCACGCTCCAGCAGTTCGACAAGTTCTACGAGACTTACGGCATCAAAGAGGGGGATGGAATGTACCTCGCCCCGGAAGACCGGATCTCGGTCTGGTAATTCAATAACCGGGCCTGCTGCAAGGCAGGCCCGGTTGTAAATTTTCATAAGAAAAGGCCTGCCGCGTGGCAGGCCTTATTTTTTGCATAAAAGCGTTTACTCTCTGTGCATCGAGAACAGTTCCATATGGTAGTTCTCGAGGTTCTCCCAGATCTTACGGTCGTCGGCTTTGGAGAGAAGGTCTTCGCGGCTCTTCTTCGAGGAGACCTGGTCGTTGAAGGAGCCGGGGCCGCCGACGCAGCCGCCCTCGCAGCACATTCCCTCGATAAAGTCCTCGGGGAGCTTGCCCATCTTCATCATCATCAGCGCCTTCTTGCATTCCTTCGCGCCGTTCGCGATACATACCTTTGGCTCGATCCCATGCTCTCTTTCTTTCAGGCTTTGCACCACGGCCGCCGTCACGCCGCCGGAATTTGCAAAGCGTTTGCCGTAGATACTGGACTCCTGATAGGAGGTGTCATCCGGCAGAAGCTCCACTCCCTTCGCGCGCATGATGGCGCGGATCTCGCTGTAGTTCAGGGCGTAATCGCAGTTTCCGGGGATCTTCTGATCGGCGATCTCGGATTTCTTTGCCACGCAGGGCCCGATAAAGACCGTGATGGCGTCCGGCTCCTTTGCCTTGATCAGTCTCGACACGGCTGCCATCGGGGAGATCGTCGTGGAGATCTTATCCGCCAGTTCCGGGAAATGATTACGCACCATGTTCACAAAGCCCGGGCAGCAGGAGGTCACCTTCTTCTCTCCTTTTTCGTAGGCTTCCGCCCACTCTTCCGCTTCATAGGCCGCCGTCATGTCGCCGCCCAGCCCGACTTCGATAAAGTCGTTGAAGCCGACTTCTTTCATCGCTACCTTCCAGCTTTTCATCGTGATCTGTGTGCCGAACTGCCCTTCTGTCGCGGGCGCGGCCATCGCGTACACCTTTTTCGTCGGATCCTTGATCGCCTCGATCACGGGAACGATCGCGCGCTTCATGCCGATCGCGCCGAACGGGCAGGAATGGATGCACTGGCCGCAGCGGATACATTTTTTCTCATCGATCACGGAGATGCCGTACTCGTTATAGGTGATCGCGTCCACCGGGCAGGCGTTTTTGCAGGGGCGTTTTAAGTGGGCGATCGCATTGAAGGGGCAGGCTTTCGCGCACTGGCCGCATTCCTTGCATTTCTGCGGGTCGATATGCGTACGGTCTCTTCCCGCCTCGATCGCACCGAATTTACAGGCGTTGAGGCAGGCTTTTCCAAGACAGTTCTGGCAGTTCTCGGTCACCGTGTACGTAGAGATCGGGCAGTCCTCACAGGCCGCGTGAATGACCTGGATGATATTGCCGTCGTCTTCGGGACCCGATGCCTTTCCTTCGCATAACCGGATCCTTTGCCTTATTATCTCGCGCTCTTTATAGATGCAGCACCTGAATTGTGCCGTAGGCCCGGGGATCAGGGTGTAGGGGATATTGTCCCTCTCCCTTTCCAGGTCGCCCAAAAAGGCGTGCCTTGCCACCTCCCGCAATACCTCGTGCTTGATCTTGATCACATTTTCATCCGCTGTTCCGCCCATAGTCTCTTCTCCTTTTTCTTTATATTCTGATCGATGTTTGCGAAAACGATCATTCCAATTCTATTGCTGTACATACAGCGTGATAACGCCCTGCCACTTCCCATGGAAGATCAAGCAGGTTCTGATATATCGCATAATGAGGCAATGCCACATTAATGGTCATCAAAAGAGCGTGGTCCTTCAGTTCCAATGAATGTATCTGCTCACGTACATCTGCTGTCGTGAGTTTCTGTACGCATTGCCTGATATATTCTATCCTGATCTGCCAGGAATCACTTTCCATGACAGTCCTGATCCTCTCTGCCAGAGCCGCCTCATCTGTTCCCTCCGGACAGGGGATCCTGTAGCTGGCGGTTTTTGCCACCGGAAAATGATCCATCCATTTTACAGCCGTAAATGTCATGTGAAGCGAGGTGGCATTCAGCCTCCCAAGCAGTTCCTCATCAGAGATCTCCTCACGGATGGCCGCAACAGCCATTTTCAGGCCATCAGCCCAGTCCGCTCTTTCGAGATAAGGTTTGTAGATCTTCACCTTCCCCCTGTCAAAGCGGATCCCGGCAAGATCAAAGGTTCTCCTGAGTTCGTCCATCCAGTAAGAGCGGATCACAGACCGGTACTTTTCACCGACGGTGTAAGACAGCAAAGCATATTTTAACGTCCTGTCCTCTGCTTCAGCCTCAGGCGCATCGGGGTTTATATTACTGAGCTTGATCCTTCGATCCAGCTTTAGAGCCTTCCTGTACGTTTCCATGTTCTGATGCCGCTCTTTGTCGCAGGCGCCACAGCCCTGACATTTGTCCAGGCACCTTGGGAAGTCCTTGGGTTCATCACTTGCTGCGGACAGATATCGCTTCCAAAGATGGTCTCTGCTCACTCCCGTATCTATGAAGTCCCAGGGGAGCACGGTATCCTTGTCTTTCGCCCCAAACCAGACTTCATATCCGGGGAGATCGTGCTCTTTGATCCAGTTGTCAACAAACTCTTTGGCATTGCTGTCAAAGTGCGAGTATCTTCGGATCCCGGTCGTTGCCATTTCTATCAGCATGTCCTCGAATCTACTGTCCCCTCGGAGAAGCAGCTGCGTAAGGATCAGGTCATAGATCTCTCCTTCCTGCTGGTCATCGGTAAGGATCACTCCCATTTCAAGGAGCCTGTTCCTGACATCCTCCGGCAGAGGATCTACGGTTGGCCGTGCGGCAAACCACTGAAAAGGAGTAAAAGGATACAGCTTCAGAGGGGTCCAGCTGTAATGAACCAGCGGGGGATCGATGCCTTCCGGAGTCTCTTCTTTACAGATCTTCATGATCTTCTCGGTAAGTTCTATCAGTTCCTGCCGGTCATCGTCGTTTTCTCCATACAGTCCTGATATGAACATGAGTTTTACTTTCTCATACCCGCTTTGGCACAGCATCCTTACGGTATCCAGGATCTGCTCCTCAGAGCAGTTCTTTGATGTCCGTTGGCGAAGTCTCTGTGAGATACCCTCTACCCCGAAAACGATCCTTCTCTTACCCTGACGCCTTATAAGGTTACATAACTCCGGATTCTCGTGCACGGAATCCAGCCGAAGGGACAAGGACATATCGGGAGAACAGACCTCCTCATGAATGCGCCTTTCCAGTTCGTTCAGATATGGATAGGACATTGCGCTGAAAGAGCTGAGACGAACTCTTTCTGTTCCTGTATTAAGAATATGCGCCTTTGCAAGTTTCACCACGCGGTCCACCGACCGGACGCGGAAAGGAGCATAGGTAAATCCTGAAACACAAAAGCCGCAATGGCCTTCGCAGCCCCTTGTGATATCCGTTCCCAATGTGAGAGAGGAGGGAAAACAATAGTTGCCAACAGGTTTGGTCAGTGCAAAACAGTTGTCCAGATCCCGGACATAGTTGTACCGTATCGTTCCGGGCACATCATCGCGAAGTGCCGCCATTCCCTTGAGATTTCCGGCTTCGTCAAATTGCTGCTCATAAAAGCAAGGCGCCCATAAGCAGTCCCATTTCTGAACAGCTTTCAGAAGGATATCTTCTTTTTTGAGGCCCTCATTCCTGCCTGCTTGGATCAGGGATATGAGTTCGGCAAGAATTTCCTCTCCTTCACCCATGAAAAAAAGATCACAGACATCCATAATGACGGAGGGATTAAAGGACGAAGCTCCGCCTCTGATAATGATGGGGTCTTCCTCCGACCGCTCGTGGCTGCGCACCGGAATACCACTGTCAAGGAGCATGGCGATCAGATTCAATTCATCCCCGATCATCTGCTGGGAACAACAGATCACGTCAAAGGCCTCCAGGGGCATTCTCCCCTCCAGGGAGAGGAACGCAAATCCATTTTCTTTGAGCATTCTGTCATTGTTTTGGGTTGCCGGGCACAAAAATCGTTCCACGATCCACCGGGGATCATATTCATGCAGCTCCTGATAGAAAAGCCTTATGGCCACGGAAGCGGTAGAAACTACACTATAGCTCACATCCACCAGAGCAACCTTGAAATGATCATCAAGATCCCCATCCTGATAAGCCTTCTCCCAATCGAAGTGAATGCTGTTCATTTCATCTCCGAGAAGCGACGCAGGCGAATGGAGCAGATAGCTGTTTTCCTCATACCATAAGTCAAATGCTTTTTTCTTTTGGAAACGCTGCTGCCATACGATTGTATCTGTTTTTATGTTACCGTTCATTCTCTAAATCTTGCGCTCAGCCCTCAAAACTATCCTCTCTCAGCCCCGTCATCGTATCGATCTGTGCCAGGAGCTTCCTGATCTCCGCCGCCCCGTCCGGGTTCCTTTCCAGGATCGCATACACCTTCTTCTTCTCTTCCACGATCTCGTCCTGATGAAGCCTTAATTCATCACGGAGCTTCTGCCGCCGCAAAATAAGATCATGCTTGACCTCCACCATTTCCTTCGGATCGCTTAACGCATTCGGCCTCGACAGCCAGAACCGGTCGTCGTACAGCCGGTACTGCCTCAGGAGCTTCAGCAGCTTGTCCGAGAAATAATTAAGGTCTTCATTGTTCTCGGCGTATTTCGCGCGTTCCCTCGCCGCTTCCTGGTAGTTTTCATACATCCGCTCCAGTTCGGCGGCGTTTTTCACATGATACTTTTCGCAGACATAGTCGATCGCGTTTTTTGTATGCACGTATTTCAGCTTTGCCTTATTTAAGAGCTCGATCGCCCGGTTCTGATTCACAAAGGCCTGTTTGATCTCTCGCTTGTCCGAGAGCGATTTAAGATAGAGGAACGCGGCGAGGATCGCCAGCACCGCGCAGACCGGGATCCAGATCTTAACGACCGTCTGCCGTATCGAATACGGCAAAAAGATGACTGCTATGCTCCCGAGGATCACCGTGATCAGAAGCAGGATCACGAGAACGCCGTTCCTCTTCACCGAACCCTTATAATCGTCCCCGAGCATATCCCACTGTGTCTTTTCCCCTTCGAGATAGCGGATATCCCGCTCCAGCGCATCCCGGTAGGCTTCATTTCCCTTGAAGCGCCGGATGATGTCGGGAAGAGTCCTCTCCTCGTTTTCCATCATCGCATAGTCGGAGTCGCTGATCTTTTTCTTACGGTTTAAGTACTTCTCCCGCCGCGAGATCAGCGCATTGACATTGTCCGCCGTTTCCTTGAGTTGTTTCTTCTCTTTATCCGGCAGATTCTGCAAAAGCTCCACGTCGTTGAGATAGGCGGTGACGATCCGGTATTCTTCCTTCTCCTCCTCCATCTCCTGCGCGACGCGGATCATCTGTTCGCAGCGGTCCAGCGCTTCATGCCCGGGGCTTTTTTGCGACGGGGTCTGCCCGAGTTCCTTTTCGATCGCCTCGAACTCTTTCTCTATGCTTCTTTCTTTTCGTTTTCGAAAGAAATCAAATAATCCCATAGTCTATCCCAGGCTGAGCTGCCGATACTCGTCCTTCAGCTGATCCGTATACTCCGTGAGCCGGTCGAAAAAGCCCTCCTCATCCTGCAGCTTTTTCGCTTCCCTCGCCTTGGCAAGAACCTCTGACGCCCTTCCTTCCGCCGGCGTCATCAGCGCCTCATTTCCGTCTTCAAGCCGTTTTGCCAGCGCATAGGCTTCTTCCGTTTCCCTCGCGCGGTTGTTTTCATAAGCTTTTTCAAACATGAGCACCGCCTCGTGGAAAAGAAACATCCCCGCATAGGCACAGCCCAGATTATGCATAAGGTTCCCGCGGAGAACGGGGTCGCTTTTCTTTGCGTCCTCGCTCTTTAAGAGCCTTCTGTACTGTGCAACCGCTTTTCCGTACCTGCCCTCCTTAAGGTCCACATCCGCCATTGTCTTGGCGCGTTCGAAGGGCGATTTATGCAGCAGATCCTTTAACGTGGTATCCGCTTCCTTCAGCTCTTCCCTCGTGCAATAACCGGCCGCGGCAAGCAGGATGGACATAAGAAAACCGTACGGGCTTTCCCGCCCTCCCATCATGCGTGAAAGGCGTTCCGCAAGCTCCCGTTCCTCCAGATGCCTCGCCACCCAGTCCACGAACTCATAGCTCATGAGGTCCCTGTCCGCGGTGTAAATATGATGCAAAATATAGTGGCAGACCTCTTCAAGCGAATACAGGTGAAGCTCGGCTCCTTCCAGAAAGAAGGGTTCGGCCGCCATCTTGTTTTTACAAAGTATCAGTTCGCCCATATCAAATGCTCCCAGTGCATCTCACTGGCCCGGGCGATATCCCCGAAGCCCATGTCTTTCACCGTGATGCGTATCTTCTCATCCGAGATCGGTTTTGCCGTGATCCGAAGCCGCGTCGTTTTTGCTTCCCGCTCCGGAAAGTCCAGAAGCTCCATCGACTGGATCCTGGCCTCGCGGCTGTGCGGCTCCTGGAGCCAGAAGTCGATCGTCGGGTCGCCGTCGAGGATCGCTTCCACGACCCCTTCCGCTTCGTACCAGCTCTCGCCCGCGGAAAGCAGCGGAAGGAACGCGATCTCCCCTTCCTTTCTCACCTTGACGCTCACATTGATCTTCAGCTCATTATCCCCGATGTAAGCGTAATTCCATGCTCTGATCCCGCCCTTGATGAGCGCCGCAAAACAGGCTCCTCTGGTGTAGAGATTTTTCCCCGAAAACGCCTTTCTGCTCCGGCACAAGGTCTTCAAGGATTCCTTCATCCAATCCCCGTCAAACCCGTCTCCCATCAGATACGCCGTGCTGACGATCCGGTGGTGGAAGGCCGTTTCGATGATCTCATTGAACGTGGTGTCCCGGTCATCGATCAGCATCCCGTAATTCGTTTCCTCGAGCGTCACCATCTGCGGCGTGGTATGCGTGTTCTTGGACAGCATGATGCCCTTCAGCATCCCGCCGGCGTAGGAAAACAGGGCGTTGTCGTACGTCGTCAGCTCCTTCGGCTGGCTCAGCGCGTAATAGTAAAAGCTCTCTCTCTCATCGATCAGAAAGAACTGTTTTTCGTTCAGATCGTTCTTTTTCAGCGCGTTGATAAAGATCGCTGTATTGTTCAGATCCAGCTCCGGCAGCACCACGCAGAGCTTGCCGACCGGAAGATCCCTTCCGAGCCGCCGCGTCAAAAGGAGGAGCTTTCCGAGATACATCGAAAGCAGATCCACGGTCGAATACTCTTCCTCCTCGATCACGATCGTCTCATGGCTGCAGGCCTTGAAATAAAGGTCGTCCACAAGGATGGCCTCACCCGCGTTTGCGTACTCAAGCGCCTCTTCTCCGTAGTACCACTGCCCGATGCCCTTCCTCTTCGCAAGCGCCACCGGGATCCGGTAGTTTTCCGACCCGGCCACAGGGCTCACGGTTTCCGGCCCGATCTGGTCGTCCACGCAGGTACTGATCATGGCATAGTCTCTGTTTATTTCCAGTCCGAGATACAGTTTGCCAAGTATCATTTCAACTCCTTAAAGCATTGGAAATCCTGTTCTAACAAGCGCGTCTTTGGCCTCATAGGAAAGGAGCGAACGCACCAGCTCTTCCTCCTCCTGCAGCGTTGCGTGAAGAAGGATCGCGTTCACCGCGTCAAAACGGTTCTCCGCTTCCTCTCCGAACACATCGGATTTCGTGATCTCGCCGCTGCCGGCCACCTTCTGCAGCTCGTCATCCTCTTCGGTGATGTAGTACTGCAGGCTCTCTCCGAAAAAGAGCACAAACTGCGCCACAAAGATCCCGCCATACATGTGCTGCATTTCCTGCACCTGGAATTCGTCGTCTCCGCCCTCTAACGCATAATGCACATACACCTGCTTCTTCGGGTCTGTCCGAAACTCCAGGAAGGTCTTGTCATAAAGCTGGTATTTTTCCAGAAGCCGCCGCGGCAGGGCCTGATAAAACGGGAAATAAAGGCCCTTGGCAAGCATCCTGGAAATAAGGCGGTCCACTTCCTCCATATGCGCATCGGAAAGCTCCGAGTCCTGTGAGAAATAATAGAGCACGGCGAGCTCTTCAATATCCAACTGATCTTCGCCCTTCTCTTCTCTCCTCCGAAGGAGCTCCAGGATCTGCTTCTGCGCGGGGATCCCGCGGACAAAATACGCGTCCGCCGTGTAATTTAGATACGCTTCGATGATCTTGTCCCGGCCGCCCTCTTCGAGGTAATCCCTGAAGATCATAAAGGCATCCGGCTCCATCCGGCCGGTAAAGAGCATCTGGGTCAGGATCCGTTCCGAAAGGTCATAGGTCTCCACGCCAAAGCCCTTCGCCGCGTGATATAAAGCCGTCAGATCCTCCGTCGGCGCGGAAAGGAAGCGGCACAGATACACCAGCATATCCTCATTGTATTTTTGACGGGTAAAGGTCTGAAACACGAGCGCTTTTAAGGTCTCGTCCTCTTCAAATTCCTTTTCTTTGATCTTAAAGCCGAGCAGCGGCACCATCTGCTGCGCATCCATGCGTTCCGTACCGATGCGGAGCAAAAGATCATACGCCTCTTCATAATATCGTTTTTCGACAAGGAGCGCCGTCAGATCCGCCATGACCTCACGGTCGGGGAGGTTGATATCCATCGTCCGGACATAGTTAAGGAGAGGCTCCGTTTCTTCCTCTTCGCCAAATACACTCAGCACCAGCGGCAAAAGCTTGGCCTTATAAGCATCCGTGATCCCTTCATCCTGTAAGAGGAACAAAAGCTCCTCCTTTTTCTCCGGCATCGGGCTCTTCACATTTTCTTTTCCCGCGATATCATAGAGCGCATACTTTTCACGGAGTCCGGAACGCTCCATGCATCTCTTGAGATAATCATGGGGCTTCATCAAGGGCTGGATCGTAATGTCGGATCCGAGCGCGCTGTAACGCCTTCCCTCGCCATCCTCCGCAACAATGCAGTAGTTTCTGGTGTAAAGGGAAAGATACGCCTTGCCTTTTCGAAGCGGCACCGTCTGTTCCTCCTTCAGTTCCTCGTGGCGGACATGAAGGAGCTTCATATTCGGATTATCGCAGCGGACCAGGAACGAGAACATCATCGGTTCCATGGACTCTGCGATCTCACGGTTGATCAGCCCGTCCTTCAAAAGATCATGATAGATCACCGCAAGGCTTTCGCTGATATGGCCTTCGTTCATCTGCTGGATCGCAAAGCTTTCCATTGCCCGGCGGAACGACTGATACCGTTCCATATTTTCCTTCTTTTCCCGGACCACGCGCTCAAAGAGCAGGGCCACTTTCCTGTCGGGAAGGGGGCTTTCATACCGGAAGTACATCTGGATCACCTTCGGCAGCTCCCGCTTCTCGTTTTCATCCATCGAAAGCAGATACGCCTCGGAAAGGCCCGTGATCCTGAGATTGCATTCCACGCCCTTCTCGTACCAGGGGAAGCTCGACTTATGGAACTGCTGCGTCCTGATGAGATAAGAACACGCGGAAAGCACAAGGTCGTCCGTGGGAACCACCTTGTAGGCAAGGTCTAAAAGCCGAAGCAGCACCGGATCGTATTCTTTTTTCAGGCTCGTCATGGCCGAGATCTGCATCACGATATCACGGCTTAAAGCGTCATGCCGCGCTGCCCAGTAAAGGACGCGGATCTCAAACGCATCCAGCCGCGTGATCAGCGCGGGATCCTGATGGATCAAAAGGAAGGCTTCGAGATAAAGGAACGGGGAAACCGCGCCGAATTCAAAGCGCAGCTTCAGCGCGTCAAGCCGGCGGCTGTCGCTCTCCATCAGCTCCTCTCTGAGGAAGAGCCGCACCCAGAACAAAACCAGACTTTCCGGATGATGGCGGTAGATCTCCTCGACCTCCTGCGCCACCTTGTCCACATACACCTGCTCCCGTTCCGCCAGCGTTGTGAGATAAAGATAATACCCGTACACCTCCGTATCGCGTTCGGGTTTTTCCCTTTTCCAGGAATCCAGGATCCACCGCGCATCCTGCTTCTGCCGGTTCACAAGATACCCCTGCGCCTGGATCAGCTTCCACCAGGGGTTCTCCGGCTGGATCGCCTGCAGATGCTTACAGAGCTCGATCGTCTTCTTCGCCCATTCCCCGGTCACCATCCGTTTCAGGCGGAAGGCGAGATAAAGCCTGGAAAGCTCAAGGATACTGTCCTTAACCTCTTTCCGGAGCTTTTGTTCCTTCTCCTCCTCTTCCGTCCTGTTCCGCCCTCTCGCGCGGACCGTATACACCTTCGTTTCCCAGATATCCTGAAACGTGATATGCCCGATATTAAGGCCGGAACGAAGAGCATGCGGATCCAGCATATAATCCAGCTCATAGCTTTTCCCGATCAGATCGTCTTCCCGGATCAGGTCTCTAAGGGGCTGCAGAAACGCCGCATCCGACGACACCTTGATCATGAACCCGCCATATCCTTCCACACGCAGCGGGATCTTCTCCTTGCTCTTTTCGATCACTTCTTCAAAAGAGGCCTCTGTCTCTTCGAGGCGGAAGGTATTCCTGTCCTTTTTCCCGCTCGCGATCAAAAACTCATTCATGCTATTTCCGGGAACGGCGCCCGGAGAAAGCATCCGGTACAGCAGCGCCAGATTCCCCTCGTCTTCCTTAAAAAGACCCCGGAACGCGGTGCTGCGGTAGATCTTCTTCGCCTCTTCCCAGTTATTCTCCGCCAGCCGCGCGAAATCCCCGATCGAGCGGATCCGTCCCACGCCGGAAAGCGCGTAGGGGCGCACAATGGTCACAACAAAAGAAAGGCTATATTCACACTGATTACAGATCAGAGAAAAATAACCCTTTTCTATGTCTCCTTCCTTCAAGCCGGTGCTGTCGTATTCATAACGGATCGTCACCGAAGTTCCGTCAAACTTCGGCGTCAGACAGTTCATGCGCAGGCCCGTCGTATAACAGACGCCCTTCACCTTCCGATCGTTCAGCACCGTGGCCGTGAAACTGCCGGACATGGTATGCCCTTCCAGCACCTCCAGCTCCACCTTATCTGCGGAGAACTGAAGCAAAGGACCCGTCCGGTTTACTTTTCCGTTTGCCAATGCCGCAATGGTTTCGTACACGGCTCTTTCTATCTCCTGTGTATAAAAATTCAATATATATTATAACCGATAATCGCGATAAATGCCACCGTAACAATTTAATCGCATACCCGGAGGTCCGGATCCTCATCTATCGCCGGTAGTTTATTATTCTTTCAATGCCTTAATTTTATATTGCAAGAAAAACAGAATAATCCCTGCAACAGCAAAGCCGATCGTCAAAATAACCGTCGATTGGGTGGTGAGGTTTGCGTCCAGAGCAGTCTCCTGGCGGAGGATCGCGATGCAGTTTGCGGTGGCATGCCCCAGAAACGCGGGGAGGAACGAATGATACCGCTGCGCGAAATTTGCAAGGAAGAGGCCCATGAGAAACGCATATAAAAACTGCGCGAGGTTAAAGTGGAATATGCCAAAGAGGAGGGCGCTCATCACGATGGACGGCACGACCGGGAAATAGTCCCGGAAGCGTTCATAGATCACGCCGCGGTATAAGAATTCCTCCACAAAGGGCACAATGATCCCGAGGAATAAGATCTCCACGACGGGCGAGCCGCCGTAAAAGGCCACTTTCGCGCTCTCCCAGCCGGCGGACAGTTCGTCAACCTTAAGGAGCCCGAGGAGGTTATTGACCACGATAGAGATCACGCCGATCGTAATCGCCGCGTAGGCAAAATGCAGCGCCTTCATTTTCGCAGCACAGGCCGGCGACGCCTCTCTTTGCACGCGGTCCTTGCGATACATAAGAAAGAGGAACGGCAGCGTCACAGCCGAGGAGATCCCCTGCAAAATAACGTAGGTTCCGCCATCCCTTGCACTGCCGAAAAAGTAGTTTAAGATATACAGCGCCGGCAGCGATACGGCGTAGAAAACGAGCAGCGGAAGGATCGCACGCAAGAACCCCTTCAGCGCGTTCACCTTTTGACCCCCTTGCCATCACGTCCGGCAATATGCAGCCTCCCCAGCGCCACCGATTTCCCGCGCACTTCGATCTCGGGGTTCTCTCCTTCTCCGAAGAGATAGCATTCCTTCAGCCGGTCGCCGGCCGACAGCTTCATGCCGCGCACGCCGACAGCCCCCTTCTTCTTCTCCGGCACGCTTGCCGCGTCAATGCGAAGGAAATACTCCATTTCCGATTCCATGACAAACGAGGACGGCAGCGTAAGCGGTGCCAAAAACACAAGCACATCCCCGTCCAAAAGCTTCGTAGCCTGGCTGGTCCGCCGCGTCACGTCGAACTCGTTCCCGTCCACGACCTTCAGCATCCCCTTTTTCGTCGCGAACAAAAGCTTCTCCTGTTTCAGGGCTTCCATGCTCATGAGCAAGAGGAACCGCTCCTTCGCGCTGTCATAATTTGATACATTATCAATAGGCGTCCCCTTATCACGCAGCTTCCCCTGCGGGAGGTCCAAGACCTTGATCGTATGAAGCTGTCCCGCGTCGGTAAAGAGCGCGAGACGGTCCGTATTTTTGCAGAGGAAGACAAAACGGTTCTCCTCTTCCACGGTCTCCTTATTCCGTTCATAGGTTCCCGTGTCGATGGTCCTCGCATAACCGAAGCGATCCATAAGGAACCAGACCTCTTTTTCCTCCACCTTCTTCTCTTCGATGACGATCTCCTCGGCATCCGTGAGCTCGGTCTTTCTCTCTTTTTCGTATGCCTTCCGAAGCTCCGTCAGGTCCTTGATGATCACCTTGGACATGGACGAGCGGTTGGTCAGGATATCTTCATAGAGCTTGATATTATTAAGCGTTTCTTCCTGCTGTTTTTTCAGCGCATCCAGCTCTAACCCGACCAGCTTCTGGAGGCGCAGCGCAAGGATCGCGTCGGCCTGTTTCTCGGTAAAATCAAGCTCTCGCGCGTCCATTTCCGACCCCTTGAAGCGGAACTTGATCCCCGTCGTATCTCCTGTGGTCAGGCACTTTTTCACCGTCTTCACATCCTTACTGCCGCGGATGATCTCGATGATCAGATCGATCACATCGATCGCGCGGATCAGGCCTTCCTGGATCTCCTTTTTCTCCAGCTCCTTCGAAAGCAGCGTCTTGTATTTCCTGGTCGCCAGTTCATACCGGAAGCCGACATGATGGCGGATGATCGGCAAGACGCCAAGTGTCTCCGGCTTCCCATTGACGACGGAAAGCATATTGACGCCGAAGGTGTCTTCGAGCCTGGTCTTTTTGTAAAGAAGGTTTTTCAAGGCTTCCACATCGCCGCCTTTTTTGACTTCGATCACAATGCGGATCCCTTCCTTGCTGGACTGGTTGCTGATGTCAACGATATCGGAGGTTTTTCTGGTTTCCACGAGCGCATACGCGTCGTTCAAAAACTTCCCGATCCCCGTGCCGATCATGGGATACGGGATCTCCGTGATCACGAGATTCGTTCTCCCGCCCTTGGCTTTTTCTTCTACGACCCTTCCGCGGATCCGGATCTTGCCGACGCCGGTTTCATAGATCTCGCGCAGCTCCGACCGGTTCGTCACGATCCCGCCGGTCGGGAAATCCGGTCCCGGTAAGATCTTCATCAGTTCATCCAGAGAGATCGTCGGGTTCTTCATATACGCAATGCAGGCGTCCACGACTTCCGCGAAATTATGCGGCGGAATGCTTGTCGCCATACCGACGGCAATTCCCTCCGCTCCGTTGATGAGAAGGTTCGGGACTCTGGCCGGCAGGACCGACGGTTCGATCTCCGTTTCGTCATAATTCGGCACAAAATCCACGACGTCCTTATCCAGATCCGTAAGGAACGCCTCTTCCGTCACCTTCGCCAGCCTCGCTTCGGTATAACGCATCGCAGCGGCGCCGTCCCCTTCAATGGAGCCAAAGTTTCCGTGCCCGTCTACAAGCGGCAGGCCCTTCTTGAAATCCTGCGTCATGACCACCATGGCTTCATAGATCGAGCTGTCGCCGTGCGGATGGTATTTACCCATCGTATCCCCGACGATCCTCGCGCTCTTCCGGTACGGACCGTTATGATGAACCGCCAGTTCATGCATGTCGTAAAGCGTTCTTCTCTGCACCGGCTTCAGCCCGTCCCTTACATCCGGCAGGGCTCTGGCCACGATAACGCTCATTGCATAATCAATATAGGATTTCTGCATGATCTCGGAATACTCAGTCCGGATCACCCGTTCATTCTGCTGCATCATTTTCTCCCTGTATATTTTTCATGGACGAATTCTTTTCACTCACTACACATCCAGCTCCGCGTCGGAAGCATGGTCATAGATGAACTCCTTCCGCGGCTGCACATCCGTGCCCATCAAAAGCTCCGTCACAAAATTCGCCTGCCTCGCGTCCTCGATCTCCACGCGTTTCAAGTACCGCCGTTCCGGATCAAGAGTCGTCTCCCATAATTGC